>NZ_JAAOMA010000035.1:0-56103 GCF_011602385.1 Chromobacterium fluminis
GGGTGGGTTTGTTCGCCGGCCTGATGCCCGGCCCCACGCAAAAGGTGACGGCGGTGGCGCTGGCTTTGCTGATGCGGGTGAATCTGCCGGTGGCGGTGTTGTTCACGCTGTACACTAACCCTTTGACCGTATTGCCGCTGTACTTTCTGGCTTATGCTTATGGCAAGCTTTTACTGGGCAATCCGGCTGCGGGTACAATGACGCCGCCGCCCAATTGGGACCGGATGAGCTTGCCGGATTGGTGGCACGCCTGCCTGAATTGGCTGGCGGAGCTGGGCTGGCCTTTGCTGGTGGGGTTGCCGGCGCTGGGCCTGACCTTTGCCGTGATCGGCTACGCGTTGACGCGGCTGCTGTGGCGCTGGGCGGTGATCAGCGCCTGGAAAAGCAGGCATTGCAGAACACTTTAAGGGGTGATTGTGGATCTGGTTGAAAAGCAGTTGTCGTCGGAGCTGGTGTATCAGGGCGGTTTTCTCAAGGTTCATAAAGACGAGGTGGCGCTGCCGGACGGCGCGGCGTCCACGCGCGAGTACATTCTGCACCCCGGCGCGGTGGCGGTGCTGGCGCTGACGCCGGACGGCAAGCTGGTGCTGGAGCGCCAGTACCGTTACCCGGCCGGCCGCGAGTTTGTGGAGATTCCCGCCGGCAAGATAGATCCGGACGAGGTCCCGGCGGCCACGGCAAGACGGGAGCTCTTGGAGGAAACCGGCTACGCGGCGGAGCGCTGGACGTATCTGGGCACTGCCTATCCCTGCATAGGCTATTCCAACGAGCGCATCAGTTATTACCTGGCGGAAGGGCTGAGCCAGCAGGGCAGCCGGCTGGACGAGGGCGAATTCCTGGAGGTGCTGACGGTGCCGGTGGCCCAGGCGATGGAGATGACGCTGAGCGGGCTGATATGCGACAGCAAGTCCATCGTGGGGCTGCACTGGCTGGCGGCGCATCAGGCCGGGAGGATGCCGGGTGTCGCCGTTTGATCCTTACCGGGATCGACGGCGCGGGCGCCGCATCAGCATGGGCTGCAAGGCCCGCATCCGTTCTTTGATCAGCGGTGAAACCCATTACGGCGAGTGCGTGGATCTGTCGGTGGACGGCATGGCCTTGCGCTCGTCCTTTGTGCCGCAGTTTGGCGAGCGCCTGTCCGTGATCGTGTTGGCGCCGGGCGTGGGCGGCATGCCGGGCAAGCCCTTGGAGGCGGTGGTGGAGGTGAAGCGCTGCAACGAAGTGCAGCGCGGCCGCATCTATGAAATCGGCGTGCGCATCGTGCAGCGCAAAGGCTGAGCGCCGCCTTCCGCGCCGGCGCGGCGCATGCTTTATATTCCCTTCTCTTTTATTCGTCCGGCGGTTTGGTCTAAATCTTCCGATGGCCGCTCAGGAAATGTTTGATTATCAAAGCCTTTTTTTGGGGCCGATTTCCGTTTACTCCCGCTTACACGCCGCTCGTCTCCCGTTACAAAAAAAAGCTGGCGGAATTCACCATCCATTTCAAATACTTGTATTGAATCTGGCTCACGATCTCATATTTTGTGTGCAGGCGCGGTTTTGCCCTGCCAGGCTGTGCGTTATGCTATACCCAGAAAAAGAAAGCCGGAAACAATGTGAATACTCTAATTCAGCAAGGGGAGCAGCGGATGCCGCGTGCATATCGTTTGCGCCTCTGCTACCTGCCAGGAGAGAGCCATGCACCCGGATATCTTCAGTCACTACGCTGCTCGTTACGACAAGACTCGTGAGGAGGAGTACACCATCCAGGAGTACCTGGAGCTCTGCAAGAAAGACCCCGGCGCTTACGCCACCGCCGCAGAGCGCATGCTGGCCGCCATAGGCGAGCCGGAGCTGGTGGACACTCGGCACGATTCGCGTCTGTCCCGCATTTTTTCCAACAAAGTCATCAAGGTCTATCCCGCGTTCCGTGATTTCTACGGCACCGAGGAGGTGATCGAACAGGTGGTGTCCTACTTCCGCCACGCCGCGCAAGGCCTGGAAGAGAAGAAGCAGATCCTCTATTTGCTGGGCCCTGTGGGCGGCGGCAAATCGTCCATCGCCGAGAAGCTGAAAGAGCTGATGGAGCTGGTGCCGTTCTATTGCCTGAAAGGCAGCCCGGTCAACGAGTCTCCGCTGGCGCTGTTCAACTACGACGAAGACGGGGCGCTGCTGGAAGAGGAATACGGCATCCCGCGCCGTTATCTGAAGAGCATCCCCAGCCCGTGGGCGGTGAAGCGGCTGCATGAGTTCAACGGCGACATCGGCCAGTTCCGCGTGGTCAAACGTTACCCGTCGGTGCTCAAGCAGATCGCGGTGGCCAAGACCGAGCCGGGCGACGAGAACAACCAGGACATCTCGTCGCTGGTGGGCAAGGTGGATATCCGCAAGCTGGAGAAATACGCGCAGGACGACCCGGACGCTTACAGCTACTCCGGCGGCTTGTGCCTGGCCAACCAGGGTTTGCTGGAATTCGTGGAGATGTTCAAGGCGCCGATCAAGGTCTTGCACCCGCTGCTGACGGCTACCCAGGAAGGCAACTTCAAGGGCACCGAGGGCTTTGGCGCGATTCCGTTTGAAGGCGTGATCCTGGCCCACTCCAACGAATCCGAGTGGAAGCAGTTCCGCAACAACAAGAACAACGAGGCCTTCTTGGATCGGATCTACATCGTCAAGGTGCCGTATTGCCTGCGCGTGTCGGACGAGATCAAGATCTACGACAAGCTGATCCGCAATTCTTCGCTGGGCCGCGCGCCGTGCGCGCCGGGCACGCTGAAGATGATGTCGCAGTTCGCGGTGCTGTCGCGGCTGAAAGAGCCGGAAAACTCCAGCCTGTTCAGCAAGATGCAGGTGTATGACGGGGACAATCTGAAAGACACGGATCCCAAGGCCAAATCCATCCAGGAATACCGCGATTACGCCGGGGTGGACGAGGGCATGAGCGGCTTGTCCACGCGCTTCGCCTACAAGATTCTGTCCAAGGTGTTCAACTTCGATCACAGCGAAGTGGCCGCCAACCCGGTGCATCTCTTGTATGTGATCGAGCAGCAGGTTGAGCGCGAGCAGTTCCCGGCGGAAATCGAGCAGAAGTATCTGACCTTCCTGAAGGA
Organism: Chromobacterium fluminis; assembly: GCF_011602385.1. Classification (NCBI taxonomy): domain Bacteria; kingdom Pseudomonadati; phylum Pseudomonadota; class Betaproteobacteria; order Neisseriales; family Chromobacteriaceae; genus Chromobacterium; species Chromobacterium fluminis. Next base: position 3,090 of record NZ_JAAOMA010000035.1, read on the forward strand.
GTACCTGGCGCCCAAGTATGTGGAGTTCATCGGCAAGGAGATTCAAACCGCTTACCTGGAAAGCTACTCCGAGTACGGCCAGAACATCTTCGACCGCTACGTCAGCTTCGCGGACTTCTGGATTCAGGACCAGGAGTATCGCGATCAGGACACCGGCGAGATCTTCGACCGCACGTCCTTGAACGCGGAGCTGGAGAAAATCGAGAAGCCGGCCGGGATTTCCAACCCCAAAGACTTCCGCAACGAGATCGTCAACTTCGTGTTGCGGGCGCGGGCCAACAACGGCGGCAAGAATCCCACCTGGACCAGCTACGAGAAGCTGCGCACGGTCATAGAGAAGAAAATGTTCTCCAACACCGAGGAGCTGCTGCCGGTGATCTCCTTCAACGCCAAGGCCAGCGCCGAGGATGCGAAGAAGCACGAGGACTTCGTCAACCGCATGGTGGAGAAAGGCTACACCGCCAAGCAAGTGCGTCTGTTGTGCGAATGGTATCTGCGAGTGCGCAAGTCCTCGTAAGCCATCGCTGATCCGGCGCCGCCTGGGGCGGCGCCGGAAATCGCCCAAGCGGCCGCTGTCGCCGCCGGGCGGTGAATAATATAACAACAGCAAGCCAGGCGATGGCCGCCAGCGCGCGGCCGCCGCCGGCACAGGCAAAGCGAGGTGCTTATGTCCCACATCATCGATCGGCGCCTCAACGGCAAGAACAAGTCCGCGGTCAACCGCGAACGGTTTCTGCGCCGTTTCAAGGCCCAAATCAAGGAAGCCGTCGCCAAGGCGGTCAAGGGGCGCAGCATTACCGATATCGAGAGCGGGGAGAAGGTCTCGATTCCGGTAAAGGATATTTCCGAACCCGTGTTTCATCACGGCAAGGGCGGCATGACGGAAAACGTGCACCCGGGCAATGAGGAGTTCGTCAAAGGCGACCGCTTGCCGCGGCCGCAAGGCGGCGGGGGAGGCGGCGGCAGCAAGGCCAGCCAGGACGGCGAGGGCGAGGACGATTTCGTATTCCAGCTGTCGCGCGAAGAGTTCATGAACGTGTTCTTCGACGACTTGGCGCTGCCCAATCTGATCAAGACCCAGCTGATGGGCATTGAGGAGATGAAGACGGTGCGCGCTGGTTACACCAACGACGGCACGCCGGCCAACATCAATATCGTGCGTTCGCTGCGCGGCGCGCTGGCGCGGCGGGTGGCGATGGCCGCGCCGACGATGGCCACGCTGGGCGACGCGGAGGAGGAACTCGACACCCTGATGGAGGATGACGAGGACAACACCCTGGAAATCCGCGAAAAACGGCAAAGCATCCACCGGCTGCGCGAGCGCATCGCCAGCATTCCGTGGATAGACCCGTTCGACCTGCGCTACAACAACCGAGTCAAGCAGCCCAAGCCCACCAGCCAGGCGGTGATGTTCTGCATCATGGACGTGTCCGGCTCCATGGACGAGCAGAAGAAGGACATGGCCAAGCGCTTCTTCATCCTGCTTTACCTGTTCCTGCAGCGCAATTATGAAAAGATCGAGGTGGTGTTCATCCGCCATCACACCAGTGCGGTGGAGGTGAGCGAGGAGGACTTCTTCCACTCGCGCGAATCCGGCGGCACCGTGGTGTCCTCGGCGCTCAACCTGATGGCGGAGATCGTCAAGAAGCGCTACGCCGGCAGCGAGTGGAATATCTACGCCGCTCAGGCGTCCGACGGCGATAACTGGGACAGCGATTCCGCCAACTGCGGCCGCATCATGGAGGAAGACCTGCTGCCTTACTGCCAGTACTTCGCCTATATCGAGATCACCGAAGGAGAGCCGCAAAATCTCTGGTACGAATACTTGAAGGTGCAGGAACGCAACCGCCAGTTCGCGATGCAGAAAATTCGTTCGGCTTCCGACATCTACCCGGTATTCCGGGAACTGTTCAAGCGTCAGCCGGCCAATGGCCGCGCCGCCACCGCCTGAGAACGTGTTTATGATCTCGCGAGACAAGGCGGAAACGAGTGAAAAAGCGGAATGCACACGTGGTACATGAGCATATTGAACTTGTACTCACCGTGTAACGCTTCACGACGCGCAGCAGATCGTAAACAGGTTCTGAGCGGTCTTGCCAAGGGGGCAGCAACATGACACCAATTTCTACCGGGTCCGAATGGACCTTTGACCTGGTCAACGAGTACGACCGGCAAATACGCACCATCGCGGTGGACGAGTTCAAGCTGGATGTCTATCCCAATCAGCTGGAAGTCATCACCGCCGAGCAGATGATGGACGCCTACGCCTCGGTGGGCATGCCGGTCAATTATCACCACTGGAGCTACGGCAAGCATTTTGTCGCCACCGAAAAGAGCTATAAGCGCGGCCAGATGGGGCTGGCCTATGAGATTGTGATCAACTCCAACCCCTGCATCGCCTATCTGATGGAAGAAAACTCCATGACGATGCAGGCCTTGGTGATCGCCCACGCCGCTTACGGCCACAACAGCTTTTTCAAGGGCAACTACCTGTTCCGGGCCTGGACCGACGCCTCGGCCATCATCGACTATCTGGTGTTCGCCAAGAGCTATATCACCAAGTGCGAGGAGCGCTACGGCATCGACGCGGTGGAGGATCTGCTGGATAGCTGTCACGCGCTGATGAATTACGGCGTGGACCGCTACAAACGGCCGCAGAAGTTGTCGCTGGCCAAGGAGCAGGCGCGCCAGGAAGAGCGCGAGCAATATCTGCAGACCCAGGTCAACGACCTGTGGCGCACCATTCCCAAGCGCGACAAGGACGGCAGCGACAAGGCGCCGCCGCGCTTTCCGCCGGAGCCGCAGGAAAACCTGCTCTACTTCATCGAGAAATCCGCGCCGTTGCTGGAACCTTGGCAGCGCGAGGTGGTGCGCATCGTGCGCAAGGTGGCGCAGTATTTCTACCCGCAGCGCCAGACCCAGGTGATGAACGAGGGTTGGGCCACTTTCTGGCATTACACCATCCTCAACCGGCTCTACGACAAAGGCATGGTTACCGACGGCTTCATGATGGAGTTTTTGCAGAGTCACACCAATGTGGTGTATCAGCCGCCGGTGACGGCGCGCTGGTACAACGGCATCAATCCGTACGCGCTGGGCTTTTCCATGTATCAGGACATCAAGCGCATCTGCGAGGCCCCCACCGACGAGGACCGCGCCTGGTTCCCGGACCTGGCCGGCACGCCGTGGCGCGAGTCCCTTGAGTTCGCGATGAAGAACTTCAAGGACGAGAGCTTCATCTCGCAGTATCTGTCGCCCAAGCTGATTCGCGATTTCCGCCTGTTCTCCATTCGCGACGACGACCACGACGACAAGCTGGAAGTGTCCGCCATCCACGACGAGATGGGCTATCGAGACATTCGCGGCAAGCTGGCCGAGCAGTACAACCTGGGCTCGCGCGAGCCCAATATCCAGGTGTGGTCGGTCAATGTGCGCGGCGACCGCAGCATGGTGTTGCGCCACACCATGCACAACCGGCGGCCGCTGGACGACAATAGCGCCAACGAAGTGCTCAAGCACGTGTGCCGGTTGTGGGGCTTCGACGTGAGGCTGGAGAGCGTGGACGGCAATGGCGAGGTCAAGCAGAGTTACGAGATGAAATCCAATATGGAAGGCGCGCGCGTGTAGCGGCGACGGCCTGTGATATAGTCGCAAACCCGGGGCCGGTGTCGCCGCCCCGGGTTTTTCATGCCGCCGGCGGATGCAACTTTCCCTCCAGGCCGCTCTCGAATTCCTATTTCGATTGCAAGCCGCCGCCAAAGAGCCGGCTCAAATTTGCGAGCCGGCTTTCGTCGCGCCATGCGCCGCCGGCGCGCAGCGGACGTTGAATCAGCGGTCACAAGGGAGACGATATGGACCATCAGCATTGCGATCATCCAGCGCCGGAGCGCGAACCCAAGGTGGGCGTGGAGCGGTTGCGGCCGTTCGACAAAGAGGCGTTTGAGCGCGCGGTGACCGATTTGCTGACCGCCTGCGGCTTTCAGCCGCAAGGCGATCCGCATCTGGGCAGGACCGCGGAGCGGGTCAGCGCGTTCTGGCGCGACCGCCTGCTGGACGGCTACGCCGCCGATCCCAGCGAGGTGCTGGGCTGCGGCTTTGAAGACAATTCCCGCGAGATGGTCATCATCAGCAATATCTCCATCCACAGTCTGTGCCCGCATCACCTGGTGCCGTTCGAGGGCATTGCCCACGTCGCCTACATTCCGGGCGGGCGGCTGCACGGCTTCGGCCGCATCGCGCGCTTGATCGACGTGATCTCGCATCGTTTGAATTACCAGGAATGGATTTGCCAGGAGGTGGCAGACGTCTTGGTGCGGCACGGCATGGCCAAGGGCGCGGCCTGTGTGATCCAAGCCAAGCAGATGTGCTTGCAGCTGGGGGAAAACCGGCGCGGCGCGGAGGCCGTGATCACTCAGGGCTTCGCCGGAGAAGTGAGCGAGGCCGACCGCACGCGTTTTCTCAGCGAGTGCAAGCAGGCCTCGCACCGCTGAGCGTTTAGTCTGGGTGCGGGTGGGGCAAGGGCACGAAAGCCCGCAAGTCATGTTCCTGGCTGCTCAGCTCCGCCAGCCGCACGCCGTAAACCGCTTCCAGTGTTTCCCGTTGCATGATCTCCGCCGTGGGTCCGAAGCCTGCGGCGCGTCCTTCGTTCAACAGCAGTACATTGTCGGCGTGGCGCAGCGCCAGGTTTAGGTCGTGCACCACCGCCAGCGCGCCGATATTCAGTTCGCGGCAGATGCGGGCCACTTGCGCCAGCAGCGCGTCCGCCATCGCGAAGTCCAGCGCGGCGGTGGGTTCGTCCAGCAATAGATAGCGTTCCGCGTCCGCAGAAGCCAATAGCTGGCACAGCGCGCGCGCCAGGTGAGCGCGTTGCTGTTCGCCGCCGGACAGCGTGCGCGCCTGGCGTTGCGCCAGTTCCTCGGTACAGCTTAGTTCCATCGCCCGGCGGCAAGCGTCGGCGACATGGCCTAGCAGGTAGGCGCCGGACTGGATCAATTCCAACGTGCTCCAGCCGGCCGGCGTCAACGGATTTTGCTCCACCACCGCGCGTTGGCGGGCCAGTTCCGCGGCGGATTGGCCGCGCAGCGGCCGGCCGGCCATCCACACCTCGCCGGCGCTGGGGGCGTACAAGCCGGCCAGCATGCCCAGCAAGCTGCTTTTGCCGGCGCCGTTGGGGCCTAGCACTATATTGAGTTCGCCCGGCGCCACGCGTAGGGACACCGACTCCACCAAGAGGCGGCCCTGGCGGGAGAGGCTGAGGGCGCGCGCTTCAAGCATGGGCGTCCTTTTCCGCGCTTTGCCGCAGCAGCCACAGGAAGAAGGGCGCGCCTATCAAGCTGGTGATCACGCCCACCGGCAGTTCGCTGGGCGCCAGCAGGCTGCGCGCCAGCCAGTCCGAGGCGATGGCCAGCAGCGCGCCCAGCATGGGCGCGATCCACAGCAGCCGGCGCGCGTTGCCGCCCACCAGTTGGCGCGCCAGGTGCGGGCCCATCAGGCCGATGAAACCGATCATGCCGCAGGCGGACACCACCAGGCCGGCGGCCAGGGCCGCCAGGATCACCACCTGCCATTCGCGGCGACGCACTTCAAAGCCCAGGTGAAAGGCGGCGGTCTCGCCCAATTGCAGCGCGTTGAGAAAGCGCCATTGCCGGTGCAGCGCCAGCCAAACCAGCGGCGCGGCCGCGCACAGCAAGACGGTTTGCGGCCAGTCCACGCTGGCGAAGCTGCCCATCAGCCAGAAAATCACCACGCGCAAGGAGCCGTCGGGCAGGGTGGTGATCAGCAAGGTCAGCAGGCTGCCCAGCAAGGAGCTGATGGCGAGACCGCTGAGGATCAGCCGGCTGCCGCCTTCTTGAGTCTGGCCCAGCAGGCGGATCAGCAATAAGGAAGACAGGCCGCCGGCGAAGGCGGACGCGGACACCGCGTAGAGGCCGGCGCCCAGGCTCAGCGCGGCGGCGGCGGCCAGCGCCGCGCCGCTATTGATGCCGATCAGGCCGGGCTCGGCCAGTGGATTGCGGAAACGCGCTTGCACCGCCGCGCCGGCGCTGGCCAGCAAGGCGCCGGCGCTGGCGCTGGCCAGCAGGCGCGGCAGACGCAATTCCAGCAGCAGCTGCCATTCCAGTTCCGGCGGCGGATGGCCGGCCAGCAGAAGGGCCGCGTCAATGCCGCTGCCGTGCAGCAATGAAACCAAGGAGAGCAGGATCAGGCCGATGGAGAGGCCCAGAGTCAGGGGGAGGAGGCGCATGGGAAGGAGGCGGGGAGAGAGCTCCCCGCCGGTGCTCAGCGCAGGCCCAGCACGTCCTGCATATCGAACAGGCCGTGCGGTTTGCCGGCCAGCCAGCGCGCGGCGCGCACTGCGCCGTTGGCGAAGGTGGCGCGGCTGGAGGCCTTGTGGCTGATTTCCACGCGCTCGCCGATGGCGGCGAACAAGGCGGTGTGGTCGCCGACCACGTCGCCGCCGCGCACGGTGGCGAAGCCTATGGTTTGCGGATCGCGTTCGCCGGTCACGCCTTCGCGGCCGTAGACGGCGCATTCGTTCAGGTCGCGGCCCAGCGCGTCGGCGATCACCTCGCCCATGCGCAGGGCGGTGCCGGATGGCGCGTCCACTTTATGGCGGTGGTGGGCTTCGATGATTTCGATGTCGTAACCGTCGTTCAGCACCCGCGCCGCCATATCCAGCAGCTTGAAGGTGAGGTTGACGCCCACGCTGAAATTGGCGGCGAACACGATGCCGATCTTGTCGCCGGCGGCGCGGATCGCCGCCTTGCCGGCCTCGTCGAAGCCGGTGGTGCCGATGATCATCCGCACGCCGCGCTCGGCGCAGGCCGCCAGGTGTTCCAGCGTGCCTTCCGGGCGGGTGAAGTCGATGACGGCGTCGGCGCCTTCCAGCGCCTGGAGGAAGTCGCCGCTGATCTTGACGCCGGTGCGCTGGCCAATGAACAGGCCGGCGTCCTGGCCGATGAATTCCGAACCGGGGCGGTCCACCGCGGCGTGGAGAACCACGCCCGGCGCGGCCAGCGCCGCTTCTATCAGGGTCTTGCCCATGCGGCCGCCGGCGCCGACGATCACCAGTTTTAGCGGGGTGGCGCTCATGGCTTGACTTCCTGAGCCGGCGCGGAGGCGGTCAGCGGCGGGCGTTCGGCCGGTTGCGCCTGGCCTTCCACGCGCTCCAGCACGTCGCCGTTGAAGTAGACGGTTAGCAGGCGATTGCTGTTTTTGTCCAGCTTGCCCTGCTTGATGTCGCTATAGGTGTAATCCCAGCGATTAGCGTGAAACGCGTCGGCCAGTAGCGGAGAACCCAACAGGAAACGCACTTGCGAGCGGGTCATGCCCGGTTTAAGTTTGGCGACGGCATCCTCTGTGACATAATTGCCCTGCTGGATTTCCATCTTGTGCGGGCTGAGCCAGTTCAGGGGGTTCATCGAACTGCAGCCGGAGAGGGCAATGACGGCGGCAAAAATCAGGGCGCGCATGATACTCCGTGACCGAATAGTTATAAGGCGGTAATTAGGCAAAGCCGTGAAAAGGCTTTATCATGATCTGAAATCGACCCACTTTATATCACGATGAGCAAAGCCAGTCACCTTAAAGATATCGGCCTCAAGGCCACCGGCCCGCGTCTGAAAATCCTCGATTTGTTCGAAGAGGAGAACGCTGGTCACATGTCGGCGGAAGATGTCTATCGCAAGCTGCTTGCGGAAAATATCGACATCGGCCTTGCCACCATTTACCGCGTGCTGACGCAATTCGAGCAAGCGGGCATTTTGGTGCGCCACCATTTTGAAACCGGCAAAGCCGTGTACGAGCTGAACCAGGGCGGCCATCATGATCATATGGTGTGCGTCAGCTGCGGCAAGGTGGTCGAGTTCTTCGATCCTGAGATCGAAGCGCTGCAAGACCGCATCGCCGAGCAACACGGCTTCCGCATCGTCGATCACGCGCTGTACATGTACGGCGAGTGCCCGGACTGCCTCAACGCCAAAAAGGCATGATTCCCTGGCTCGGTCCTGAGCCGGTTTTCCCTCCGGTGCGGCTGGCTCTGCGCGAACCCAACGGTTTGCTGGCCGCTGGAGGCGATTTATCCCCGCAGCGCATCCTGGCTGCTTACTCCCAAGGCATCTTTCCCTGGTTTTCCGAAGGCGAGCCTATCTTGTGGTGGTCGCCGGCGCCGCGCATGGTGCTGTGTCCGGACGAGCTGAAAGTCAGCCGTTCCATGGACAAAGTGCTGCGCAACCAGTCCTATGAAATCCGCGTGGACACTGCGTTTCGCGAGGTGATGTCGGCCTGCGCCGAACCCAGAACCCAGCAGCAGGGCACTTGGATCGTTCCGGAGATGGTGGACGCGTATTGCCGTCTGCACCGCTTGGGTTACGCGCACTCCTTCGAGACCTGGATAGACGGCGAACTGGCCGGCGGCCTGTACGGCATTGGTCTGGGTCTGATGTTCTACGGCGAATCCATGTTTTCCCGTTGCAGCAACGCGTCCAAACTGGCCTTCATCCACATGGTGCGCCATCTGCGCGCGCAGGGGGTGACGATGATAGATTGCCAGATGCACACCCGTCATTTGCAAAGCTTGGGCGCCAAGTTGGTTTCGCGTCAGACATTTCTTGCTACTCTGAAAGAGAATGCCCGACGGGCGCAGCCCGCCGCGATGTGGAACTACCGGTATACCAATGAGCCATCGTGATCCCGGCCCGACAGTGGCCATCCATTTCTACGCCACCGCGCCCTATCCGTGCAGCTATCTGGCGGGGCGTCAGGCGCGCTCGCAAGTGGCGATCCCGGCGGAGGCGATCGATGGCGAGGTCTACAGCCAACTGGTGAAGCTGGGCTTTCGCCGCAGCGGCCTGTATACCTACCGGCCTTATTGCGACAGTTGCCAGGCCTGCGTGCCGGTGCGGATTCCGGTGGAGCGCTTCGCGCCCAGTCGCACCCAGCGCAAGGTGGCGCGTCGGCTGGAGGCGATGCAGGTGCGCCTGCTGCCGTTGGAGTTCAACGCCGAGCACTATGCCTTGTACCGCTGGTATCAACAGTCGCGGCACGCCGGCGGCGGCATGTCGGACGACGATCCGCAGCAGTACTCGGAGTTCATTCTGAAAAGCGGAGTGGACAGCATGCTGGCGGAGTTTCGCCTGGAGGGCGAGTTGAAGATGGTCAGCCTGATCGATCGCCTGTCCGATGGCCTGTCCGCGGTGTACACCTTCTACGATCCGGACGACGCCAAGTCCAGCCTGGGCGTGTTCAATGTCTTGTGGCAGGCGGAGCTGACGCAGCGGCTGGGGCTGCCGCACTTATATCTGGGCTATTGGATACGCGAATGCCAGAAGATGTCCTACAAGGCGATGTATCAGCCCTTGCAGGCTTTGATGGATGGGCGCTGGGTAGAGTTGTCCAGGCCGCGGGACGAGTGAGCGGCACCCAATGAAAAAGCCGGCGTGAGCGCCGGCTTTTTCATTGCTGACGCGGTCCGCGTCAGAGCCTGTTCAAGGCCTGCGAGTCGAAGACGTGCGACGGCGGGCCTTGAGCGGATGCTTAGAACGGCACCACGCGGTCGTTGCCGCCGCCGGTCAGCACGCGCACGCGCTGGTTGGCGGAGAACGGAATGTCGGCTTCCTGAACGATGGAGATCATGCGGCCGGAACCGTCCAGCTTGACGGTGATTTCCAGCGCGTTCTTGTTCAAGCCGCGCTGCGCGGCCTGGGCGCCGAAGCCGCCGGCCAGCGCGCCGACGATGCCGCCTGCGATCTGGCCTTTGCCGCCGCCGATATTGCTGCCGGCCAGGCCGCCCAGCGCGGCGCCGCCCAAGGTCAGCAGCTCATTGTTGCTGCCTTCCATTTTCACGTTCTGAACCGATACCACGGTGCCCAGTTGCACGGTCTGCGCCTGGCGCATCTGGCCTTTGGAGTAGACGGCGGCGGAGTCGGAGGTGGCGCAGCCGGTGAGCACGCCGGCGCTCAGCAGCGCGACGGCGGAAAGACGAATCAGTTGTTTTGCGTTCATATGAGTGAGTCCCATGTTATATAAGCGAGCCGGTTTGCCCCGGGATGGTCGCCGCGGGCCTGTCGCCGGGCTTCCTGAGGGAGGGCCCGTGTGCGGCCGCGCGTGCTGTTGTTCAGGGTTTGGCGCGCGCTGCGATCGCATTCGCGCATTCGGCCACCAGCGCCGGGCCTCGGTAGATCAGGCCGCTGTAGACTTGAACCAGGCTGGCGCCGGCATCCAGTTTTTCCACGGCGTCCCGCCCGGACAGGATGCCGCCAACTCCTATGATAGGCAGAGCGCCGTCAAGTTCCTTGGCTAATTTGCGAATAACTGTTGTCGAACGGTCTTTGACCGGCGCGCCGGATAGGCCGCCGGCTTGCTCCGCCAGCGGATGGCCGGCCACCGCCTCGCGCGACAGCGTGGTGTTGGTGGCGATGACGCCGTCGATGCGGTGTTCGGTCAGCAGGCGGGCGATGGCGACGATCTGATCGTCGTCCAGATCCGGGGCGATCTTCAGCGCCAGCGGCACGTGGCGGCCGTGTTTGTCGGCCAGCGCCTGCTGGCGTTGCTTCAATTGCGCCAGCAGCCGGCCCAGTTCGTCGCCCTCCTGCAACTGGCGCAGGTTCTTGGTGTTGGGCGAGGAGATGTTGACGGCGACATAGCTGGCGTAGGCGTAGACCTTGTCCAGGCAGGCCAGGTAGTCGTCGGCGGCGTTTTCTATCGGGGTGGCGGCGTTCTTGCCGATATTGATGCCGAGCACGCCCTGGAATTTGCAGCGGCGCACATTGTCCAGCAGGGTGTCCACGCCCAGGTTGTTGAAACCCATGCGGTTGATGATGGCCTGGTGCTCCGGCAGGCGGAACAGCCGCGGCTTGGGATTGCCCGGCTGGGGCCGCGGGGTGACGGTGCCGATTTCGATGAAGCCGAAGCCCAGCGCGGCCAAGGCGTCGATATGCGCTCCATTCTTGTCCAGCCCGGCGGCGAGTCCCACCGCGTTGGGGAAGGTCAGGCCCATGGCTTGCACCGGTTTGCGCGCGGCGTTTTGGCAGGTCAGCGCGCTCAGGCGCAGCTTGTGCGCCTGGTCCAGCATGGCCAGCGTCTGTTCATGGGCGGTCTCTGCGTCAAAGCGGAACAGCAGCGGGCGCAGAAGCGAATAGAGCATCTTGATTCTCCAGGCAGCAAAATGCCCGGCATTATAACCGGGCATGCGTGAGAGGGGATTAAAGAATCTGGCAGGCTTCGTCGAACTCGAAGCGCGGCGAACGCGGGTAGAGCTTGTCCGCTGCGCCGTAACCCAGGTTGACCAGGAAGTTGGATTTGAAGCGTCCGTCCGGGAAGAAGGCCTGGTCCACCGCGGCGTTGTCGAAGCCGGACATCGGGCCGCAGTCCAGCCCCAAGGAGCGAGCGGCCAGCAGCAGGTAGCCGCCTTGCAGGCTGCTGTTGCGCGCGGCGGTGGCCTGGATCGCCGCGTCGTTGCCTTCAAACCAGCTTCTGGCGTCGGCGTGCGGGTAGAGCTTGGGCAGGTGCTCGTAGAAGCGCATGTCCTGAGCCACGATCACGCATACCGGCGCGGCCATGGTTTTTTCGACGTTGCCTTCGGCCAGGCAGGGCTTGAGCTTGGCCTTGGCGGCGTCGCTTTGCACGAAGATGAAGCGCGCCGGCGAGCAGTTGGCGCTGGTGGGCGCCATTTTCAGCAGGTCGAACAGCTGGTGCAGCGTTTCGGCGGTGACCGGACGGTCTTGCCAGTGGCTGTGGGTGCGGGCGTTGAGGAACAGCTGTTCCAGCGCGGAATGATGAATCGGGGTGCTCATATCGTGCTCCTCTTGAGAAACAGGGGTGTTAGCGGCCATTGGCCATGGATGCGTCTTGCGGCGACAGCACTTCGGCGTCGCTCAGCCCGCTCGCCAATACGGTGATGGCGACGCGGCGGTTGCTGGCGCGGCCGTCGGCGGTGGCGTTGTCGCCCACCGGCAGGTTGGCCCCGCGGCCCACCGCCACCAGCCGTTCCGGCTTGATGCCGTTTTCCTGGAACAGGCGAACCACGCTGCCGGCGCGCGAGGCGGACAGTTCCCAGTTGGATGGGAAATAGGAGTTGCGGATGGGCACGGTGTCCGTGAAGCCTTCCACCCGGATCGGGTTGTCCACCTTGGCCAGTTGCAGCGCCATATTGGCCATCAGCTGGCGCGACTGCTCGTTGGGCTGCGCCTGTCCTGTGGGAAAGAGCGCGGTGTCGCGGATGTCGATGGTGACGCCCTTGCTGCTGTGCGTGATGGTGACCTGGCCGCTCTTGACCAGCGGGTCCATCACCTTGGCCAGATCCTGGGTCAGGTTGGCGAGCCGGGTTTTTTCATCGCCCTGGGCCGAGCCGGTATTGGCTTTTTTCTCGGCCTGATGCTCTCCCTTGACCGCCTTGGCAATGGGCTTGGTCTCGGGGATTTCTATCATGGTGTTGGCCCCGCCGCTGGGCGGGGTGGTGTTGACGCTGATGGTGGTGCCGGAACGGAAGGCGTCCACGATGGCGGAGGAGAGCACGCGGTACTTGCCCTCGTTGACCGAGGAGATCGCGTACATCACCACGAAGAAGGCGAACAGCAGGGTGATGAAGTCGGCGTAGGAAACCAGCCAACGTTCATGGTTTTCGTGTTCTTCTTCTTGTCGTTTTCTTCTGCGCGCCATGGTGTGCCTTGCCGATTGATCAGAACAGCTTGGTGTCGAACAGACTCTTCACGCCGCCGGCGAACTCCACGCCAATCTTGCGCGCCACGCGGCTGGACAGGTCGTCTTGCTGAGTATAGTCGACGGTTTTCTCCGCCTTGATCACGTCGCGCGCCACCGAGCGCACCGTGCCCAGGCCGTCGGCCAGTCCCAGCGGGATGCTCTTGTCGCCCAGCCACACCATGCCGGAGAACAGCTGCGGATCGTTGGCCAGGCGCTGGCCGCGTCCGGCCTTGACCGCCGCGATGAACTGTTGGTGGATGTCGTCCAGCAATTGCTGGCGTATGGCCTCTTGCTTGGGGTTGACCGGGGAGAAGGGGTCGCCCATCGCCTTGTTTTCGCCGGAGGTGCGCAGGCGGCGGTCCACGCCCAGTTTTTCCATGGCGCCGGAGAAGCCGAAACCGTCGGACAGCACGCCGATGGAGCCTACGATGCTGGCTTTGTCGACGAAGATCTTGTCGGCGGCGGAGGCGATGTAATAGCAGCCGGAGGCGCAAACTTCGCTGACCACCACGTAGACCGGCACCGCCGGATGCAGCTTCTTCTGGCGGCGGATCTCGTCATAGGCCATGCCGGACAGCGCCGGGCTGCCGCCCGGGCTATTGGCGTCGATGATGATGCCCTTGGTGCCCTTGTCGCCGAAGGCGTCCGTCAGCGCCTGGCTCAGCTTGTTGGCGGTGTCGCTCTGGCTGTCGATCACGCCTTCCAGCGTGATGACGGCGGTGTGCCCGGAGCCTACGAGGCCGGCGGTGGCCTTGTCCTCGTTGCGCATGAACAGGCTGAACAGGATGAAGCCGATGATGATCAGCCAGATCATGCGGAAGAAAATCTTCCATTGGCGGGCGCGGCGCTGTTCCACCAGCGCGGCGCTGGCCAGTTTTTCCAGCAATTGGCGTTCCCAATGGTTGGAGGTGTCGCTCATGTGTGGTGCTCCCTGAATAATTCCAGGAGTCTAGCAAAGTTCACGACGGCATGACATTGATGCAGATATTACCGTCCTGTTCGAAGACGGGCACGGCGGCCAACCGTTGGCCGCGACAGGGGCCGGAGACGCAATAGCCGGTGTGCGCTTCGTAACAGGCGCCGTGCATGCTGCACACCAGATAATGGCCGCTGAGGTCGAAGACTTCGCCGTCGCGCAAATCCAGCTCCACCGGGATGTGGCGGCAGGCGTTGACGTAGGCGTAGACCCTGCCGCGGTAGCGCACGACGAAGGCGGGCAGGGGCGGCGCGCCGTCCGTCTGTGCTATCTCGAAGCGCCAGGCGCGGCCGCCCTCCTGCAGTTCGGCCGCGGCGCAGATTATCCGAGTTTCGGCAGCAGCCATGTCTGCAGCTCGGCGTAGGAGTGGAACAGCGCCAGCGGCCCGCAGCTTTCCAGTTGCTCGCTGTCATGGGCGCCGAAGCTGACGCCCACGCCGTGGCAGCCGGCGTTGCCGGCCATCAGCAAGTCGTGGCTGGTGTCGCCTATCATCAGCGTGCGGCGCGGGTCCGCGCCCAGCGTCTCGGTCAGCGACAGCAGCATGTCCGGGTGCGGCTTGGAATGGCATTCATCCACGGTGCGGGTGGCGTGGAACAGCGGGCCAAGCCCGGTTTGTTCCAGCAGGCGGTTGAGGCCGGCGCGGCTGTTGCCGGTGGCCACCGCCAGAAAAGCGCCGCTGGCGGCGACGGCGTTCAGGCACTCCACGGCGCCGTCGAACAGGGTTACTTGATGCTGGTTGGCGTGGTAATGATGGCGGAAGGCTTCGGTCAGGCGCGGCAACTGCTCGGGGGAGGCGGCCGGACAGGCCTGTTGCAGCGCCTCCGCCAGGCGCAGGCCGATGACGTGGCTGGCCTGTTCGCGGCTGGGAACGGGTAGGGACAGGTCGGCGCAAGCTTGCTGGATGGACTGGCTGATGTGGGCGGTGGAGTCCATCAAGGTGCCGTCCCAGTCGAAAACGACCAGATCGAAGCGAGTGTTCATCTCAAGACCTCAAGATTTTCAGGAAGCGCTCCAGTTCCGGCGGCAGCGGCGCTTCCAGTTTCAACGGCTCGCCGGTCAGCGGGTGGGGCAGGGACAGGCTGCGCGCGTGCAGGAACATGCGCTTCAGGCCGCGTTTGGCCAGTTCCTTGTTCAGCGCGAAGTCGCCATACTTCTCGTCGCCGGCGATCGCGCAGCCGTTGGCCTGCATGTGCACGCGGATCTGATGGGTGCGGCCGGTGCGCAGGTGGGCTTCCACCAGGGTGAACTCGGCAAAACGTTCCTTGATCGCGAAATTGGTGTGCGCGTACTGGCCGTTTTCGGCGTCGCTGACCCGCACGCGGCGTTCGCCGTCCGGGGTGTGGAACTTGAATAGCGGCAGTTTGACCTGGCGCGCGTCGTCCGGCCACTGGCCTAGGCCCAGCGCCAGATAGCGTTTGTCCGGCACGTTGGCGCGCATCATGTCGTGCAGCTTGGTCAGCGCGGAGCGCTTTTTGGCCAGCATCAAGAGGCCGGAAGTTTCACGGTCCAACCGGTGCACCAGTTCCAGGTAGCGCCAGTCCGGGTAGGCCTGGCGCAGCTGTTCGATCACGCCGAAGGATACGCCGCTTCCGCCGTGCACCGCCACGCCGGCCGGCTTGTCTATCACCAGCAGCGCGTTGTCCTCATACACCACCGGGAAGGTGGCGGCGGGCACGTTCTTTTCCGCGCGCTCGGCCACGCGGATGGGTGGAATGCGCAACTCGTCGCCGGCCTGCACGCGGTAGGCGGCGTCGATGCGGCCCTTGTTCACCCTCACCTCGCCGGAGCGCAGGATGCGGTAGATATGGCTTTTGGGCACGCCCTTGAGCAAACGCACCAGGTAGTTGTCGATGCGTTGGCCGGCGTCGCCGTCGTCCACTTGGACGAAGGAGACGGAATCTTTGCGAATGTCTGTCATATTGCTTATACTTCTGGCGCTGTCCCAAGGTGTGTTGCACCAAGATGACGGCGAAATGTCAAGCCAAGGTCACGGTATGTTGCGTGGCGCTGCTGCAAGAGGTTAGAGACGGCCGGCAGGGATTTACAGACCCTGACCTGATGCCGCTCGCGACGTTTGCAGCCAAGGTTAACTCGCTCACCGAAAAGCAGCGATGGTAATGCATTTGTACGCATAACGCACTCACGAGTATTCCATTTCCTGATGCTAAGCCAGTCAGGAAATTTTGCAGCGAAGTTTGACCCGGCATGCTAGCTCCCCTGTACTGTATGTCCTGCCCTTTGAGGCAGGCCGGCGATCCCGGAGCGCCAATTGCGCACATGAGTCAGGTCTGCGTGTGATCGATTTTCAGGAAGTAGGCTTGTCAAAACTGTTTTTTTCGATCTTTACATCGACACTTCTTTCGGAAAGCGCCCATCAATAGTCACTGGGCCGTCAAATACTGGCTGCATCCCTTGCGTGAGTGCCGCGCAAGGAATGTAAATGAAACGCATGTTGTTCAACGCAACGCAGGCTGAAGAGCTTCGCGTTGCCATTGTCGACGGGCAGAAGCTCGTCGACCTCGATATCGAGACTGTAGGCAAAGAGCAGCGCAAGGGGAATATCTATAAGGGTGTGATTACCCGTATCGAGCCCTCCCTTGAGGCTTGTTTTGTCGATTACGGCACCGAACGCCACGGCTTCCTGCCGTTCAAAGAGGTGTCCCGTTCCTATTTCCAGGGCTATGACGGCGGCCGTCCGCGCATTCAGGATGTGCTGCGCGAAGGCATGGAAGTCATCGTGCAGGTGGAGAAGGACGAGCGCGGCAACAAGGGCGCGGCGCTGACCACCTATATCAGCCTGGCCGGTCGTTACCTGGTGCTGATGCCCAACAACCCGCGAGGCGGCGGCGTGTCGCGCCGCATCGAGGGCGAGGAGCGTCAGGAGCTGAAGGATCTGCTGTCGCAGCTGGAAGTGCCGCACGGCATGAGCCTGATCGCTCGTACCGCCGGTATTGGCCGCAACCTGGAAGAACTGCAGTGGGATCTGGGTTACCTGATGCAGCTGTGGCGCGCGATTGAAGGCGCGGCCGGCGCTCAGAACGCGCCGTTCCTGATTCTGCAGGAAGGCAGCCTGGTGATCCGCGCGATCCGCGACTATTTCCATCCGGACATCGGCGAAGTGCTGATCGACACCGAGGAAATCTACGATCAGGCCCGTCAGTTCATGAGCCATGTGATGCCTAACATGCTGTCGCGTGTGAAGCTGTATAAGGATCATGTGCCGCTGTTCTCCCGCTTCCAGATCGAGCACCAGATCGAAACCGCCTTTGCGCGCAGCGTGCAGCTGCCGTCCGGCGGCGCCATCGTGATCGACCACACCGAAGCGCTGGTGTCCATCGACGTCAACTCCGCGCGCGCCACCAAGGGCGCCGACATCGAAGACACCGCGGTCAAGACCAACCTGGAGGCGGCCGAGGAAATCGCCCGCCAACTGCGCTTGCGCGACCTGGGCGGCCTGGTGGTGATCGACTTCATCGATATGGAAAGCGCCAAGAACCAGCGCGACGTGGAAAACCGTCTGCGCGACGTGCTCAAGCACGACCGCGCTCGCGTCCAAATGGGCAAGCTGTCCCGTTTCGGCCTGCTGGAATTGTCGCGTCAGCGTCTGCAGCCCAGCTTGGGCGAGACCAGCCACGAGACCTGCCCGCGCTGCCACGGCATCGGCTTCATCCGCGGCACCGAGTCCTCCGCGCTGCACATCCTGCGCATTCTCCAGGAAGAGGCGATGAAGGAGAACACCGGCGCGGTTCACGCGCAGGTGCCGGTGGACGTGGCCACCTTCTTGCTCAACGAAAAGCGTTCCGAGATCCATTCGATCGAAGAGCGTCTGGACGTGGACGTGGTGCTGATTCCGAACATCCATCTGGAAACCCCGCATTACAAGATCGTGCGCGTGCGTCACGACGACCTGGCCGAAGCCGGCGAAGGGCCGAGCTACAAGCGGGTGGAAGTGCAGGAAGAAGACGTAATCACCAACTTCGGCCATGAAAAGCCGAAGCTGGAGCGCCAGGAGGCCGCGGTGAAGGGTATTACCCCGCAGCAGCCGGCGCCGGCGCCAACGGTGGTGGTTAAGGCGGCCGAGTCGGAGCCTGGCTTGTTTGGCAAGCTGGGCGCTTGGGTCAAGAGCCTGTTCGCCGAGCCGGAGCAAGCGGCTCAGCCGGTGGAGAAGAAAAAGCCGGCGGCCCAGTCGCAGCAGCGCGGCAACCGCCAGCGCAACGGCGAACGTCGCCCGGGCGGTCAGGCGCGCCGCGAACACGAGCAGCGCCGCCAGGGTGCTGACGAGGTCAAGCCGCGTCGTCCCGAGCGCGCCGAACGAGGCGAGCGCCAGGACGGCGAGCGTCCGGAGCGCAAGGAGCCGCCGCAACGCGAAGAGCGCCAGGAGCGCGGCGAGCAGCCGCGCAACGGTCGCCGCCGCGAGCGTGAAAACAGTCGTGAAGGTCGTGAAGGCCGCGAGCCGCGCGAACTGAAGGACGTGCAGCGTCAGCAGCCGGCGCGCGAGGAAGCGCCGCAAGAGCGTCCGGAAAAGTTGGAGAAGCAGGAGCGTCCGCAGCAGGAGCCGCGTCGTCGTCAGGCGCCGCAGGCGGAAGAGCCGGCTTTGGAGCTGAACAAGCCGGCGGTAGACGAGGTTCGCGCCGAGGGCGACGCCGAGCAGCAGGAGCGCAATGAGCGCCGTCGCCGTCGCAGTCGTCGCGATCGTCGTCGCGACGATCCGTCCGCTGCGCCGCAGGAAGAGGGTGCTGCTCTGCCGGTGGCGGAAGCTGCGCCGGCTGTGGCCGCGGTTGTTGTCGGCGCGGTAGCGGCCGAAGTCGCCGTAGACGCAGTGGCGGAAACGATTCCGGCCGCGGCGCCTGAAGCTCCGGTGATTGAGCCAGTTGTTGAGTCCGCTGTTGCCGAAACGGCGCAGCCGGTGCGGGAAGCGTTTGAAGTGGAGGCCGTGGCCCCGGCGCTTGAGTCCGCTGCGGCGGCTGAGCCGGAATTGCCGGTGCTTGAAGCGGTTCCGGCAGTTGAAGCCGCTCCGCTTGTCGAGGCCGCTCCGGCGCTTGAAGTGGCTGTGGTGGTGGAGGCTGTCGAGGCGTTTGCCGCGGCGGAGCCGGCGCTTGCGCAGGAACCGGTTGCCCTTGCCGCGCAGAGCGAGCCGGAGCAGGTGGATCAAGCTGAGCCGGCGGTCGAAGCGCCGGCGGTGATCGAAACCCGCGCCGTGGCCGCGGCGGAACCGGCAAGCCTGGGTGGTCTGGTCATGGTGTCCACCAAGTCGGTGGTCGAGGTGCCCGCTGCGCAGGAACCGGTGATGCCGGCTGGGCCGCGTCGTCGCGACGTGACTCGTCAGGCTCAGCAGGGGGCTGCCCCGGCGGAGCTGGTGCAGGTGGAAACCCGCAATCCTTGAGCGCGGTTTGAGGCCCGGGGCGCAGGCATTTTGCGCTCCGGGTATTGACGCTGCCTTGGTGCTTGGTTAATATACCCCTCTCTCGCAAGAGATGTTCCCTGATAGCTCAGTTGGTAGAGCGACGGACTGTTAATCCGCAGGTCGCAGGTTCGAGCCCTGCTCGGGGAGCCAGAATTCAAAGGCCACGCATTGCGTGGCCTTTTTCCATTTCCGCGCGTCCGTCGCGGCCTTTCCCTGTTTCTCGTCGCTCCGGCGCGCCTGTCCCGATTGATTGCGCTAAGAACGTGTTTACGATCTCGCGAGCAAGAGCGAGATAAGGCGGAAACGACTGAAGAAGCGGAATGTACATACGGTATATGAGCATTCTGAGGTCTTTTCCAACGCCGTATCGCCGCAGCGCAGCAGATCGTAAACAGGTTCTAAGCAATTTTAACAGTTTGCTTCCCATTTCATTCGTCATATAACACAAGCAGATGACAAGTTGGCCGCCTCTGGCGCGCTTGAGTGCGGCCGTTTTGGTCTGTGCGGCGCGTCGAGCTGTGCGGCGCGAGGAGCTTGGGTGGCGGAATCTCTGGTGGGCGAAGACAGTGTGCTGGATGGGGCGGAACGGCTGTTGTCCGATGTGCTGGAGGCGGTCCCGGTGGGGTTGGCGCTGATCGACGGCCAGATGCGTTATCGGCTGCTCAACCAGCGTTTGGCGGAGGCCAACGGCTTGCCGCGCTCCGCTCATTTGGGGCGCGGCGTGGCGGAAATGTTGCCGCGGATCGGCGAGTATTTGGAGTCGCTGATGAGGCAGGTCATGGCGAGCGGCGAGCCGGTGCTCGATTTTTGCGTCAACTCCAAGGTGGGGCTGGACGACAGGGGCGCGTTGAGGGAGTGGCAGATCAGCTATCTGCCGTATCGCTCATTGGCGGGCGAGGTGGTGGGGGTGGTGGCCGTGGTTCGAGATGTGGCGGCGGAGCGGCGCGCCGAACGTCTGCGCGGCGAGGGCGAGGCCCGATTGCGCATGGTAGTGGATTCCGCCTTGGACGGGCTGGTGATGATAGATCAGGGCGGGCGCATTCTGATGGCGAATCATCGGGCCGAGGCGATGTTCGATTACCTGGGTGTCGGCATGGAAGGCGTCATGATTTCCAGCCTGGTGCCGGAGCGGTTTCGCGATGGTCATGGGCGGCTGATCGAGAATTACATGTGCCGGCCGGAGGCGCGAGAGATGGCGCGCCAGCAGGAGATTTTCGGGGTGAGGCGCGACGGCGGCGAGTTTCCGGCGGAAATCGGCCTCACCCCGGTGCGCGACGGCGGCGAGCTGCAGGTATTGGCCACCATTACCGACATCAGCGCGCGCAAAGCGGCTCAGGCCAGTTTGGAGCTGGCTTTGAAGGAAAAGACCGCCCTGCTCAACGAAGTGCATCACCGGGTCAAAAACAATCTGCAAGTCATTTCCAGTCTGCTCAATCTGCAAACGCGCTCGGCGCCGCCGGAGGCAGTGGCGGTGTTGACCGAGTGTCAGAATCATGTGCGCGCGATGGCGCTGATCCATCAGCTGCTATACGAGCATGGCGACTTTTCCCGTATCCATGTGGGGGTTTATCTGGAGCGTTTGACTCAGTTGCTCAGCGGCAGCGTGTCGGATAGCGGCGTGCGTCTGCGCTGCCGCGGCATGGGCGCGGTGGTCTATTTGGGCATGCAGCGGGCGATTCCCTGCGGCTTGCTGGTGAACGAGCTGGTGACCAATGCGCTCAAGCACGCGTTTCCCGATCGGCGCGGCACGGTGGAGGTGGCGCTGGAGCGGGAGGAGGATGGGCGCTGCCGGATCCTGGTGTCGGACGATGGCGTCGGCATTCCGGAGTCGGTGAAGTTGGGCGAGGTCAGTTCCTTGGGTTTTCGTCTGATTCCCATTCTGGTGGGGCAACTGAAAGGCGAGGTGCGCCTATTGCGGCCTGAGGCGGGTGGGGCTTGCGTGGAGATCGCGTTCAGCGATGAGCCGGAGAGTACGGAATGAATGTGGACAACGGTTTGTTGATTGTCGAGGATGAGGGCGTGGTGGCGCTGGATTTGCAGACCAGCCTGGAGTCTTTGGGGTACCGGGTGCTTGGCGTCTGCGCCAATGCGGATGACGCTGTGCGACGGGCGGAGGCGGATCGGCCGGATCTGGTGCTGATGGATATTCACTTGGACGGCGATGTGCCGGGAACCGAGGCGGCGCGCGTGATACGCGAGCGTTTTCAGATTCCATCCATCTTTCTGACCGCTTACGCCGAGGACGATATGTTGCGCAACGCGGAAGCCAGCGCCCCGTACGGCTATTTGTTGAAGCCTTATCAGTTGCGCGAGCTGAATGCCTCGGTGCGCATGGGGTTGGCGCGGCGCAGGGCGGAGGTGGAGGAGCAGCGCCAGCGCCGTCGCTTGCGCATGGCGGTGGAGGCGGCTCGCTTGGGGGTGTGGGAATGGGGTGGCCGGCGCGGCGAGATGGCGTGGGAAGAAGAGTTTCGGGACGCGTTTCCATTCTCCGCTACGGAGAGCGGACGGCCAGGCCTGTTGGGTATGGCCGAGGTCGAGGCCGTGGAACTGGCTCGGGATTTGGAGTTTGGGCGGACCTTGCAGAAAACGGTGGAAATCAACGCGGAGGGCGGAGCGCGATGGGTTGAGTTGTGTGGGCGCAATTTTGCCGCCGAAGGCGAGCCGGCGCGTTGGGTGGGGGTGGCGCGGGACGTGACGGAGGCGTATCTGAGCGAAGTCAGTCTGCGACAGGCCAGTGTGGTGTTCCAGGCTAGCGCGGAAGGCATTCTGGTGCTGGATCATGGGCGCCGCATTGTGTCTGCGAACGAATCCTTTTACCGCTTGACGGGTTTGAGCGCGGAGGAGGCCCTGGGGGGAGATCCGGACGTCTGTCTGCATGTGGAGCCGCACGGAGAGGGTTTTTACCGCCGTTTGGAAGATGAGAGGCATTTTTGGCAGGGCGAGGTGATGTGCCGTCGTCGGAGCGGGGCTTTTCCCTGTTGGCAGCATGCGTCGGTGGTGCGGGACGTCGAGGGGAGGGTAAGTCACTACGTGCTGGCGATCTCCGATATTTCGGCGATCCGCGCGGCGGAGGCGCATATTCATTTCCTGGCCTATCACGATCAGTTGACCGGCTTGGGCAATCGCCATTTTCTGCAGGTGGAACTGGACAAGGAGATTATCAGGGCCAAGCGTCGCAATGAATGCATTGCGCTGCTGTTCATTGATCTGGACGGGTTTAAGGCGGTGAACGATGGTTGGGGGCATGAGGCGGGCGATGTGCTGCTGGTGGCGATGGCGGAGCGTCTGCGGCAGCATGTGCGCGGAGAGGATTTGGTGGTGCGGCTGGGTGGGGATGAGTTTTTGGTGGTGGCGCCGGGTTTGGATCGGGAAGCGTCCTGCGGCGTCATGGTGCGGCGCTTGTTGACGGTATTGGCGTTGCCGGTGGCCTTGAGCGGAGGAGAGTGCTCGGTGTCGGCCAGCATCGGGGTGGCGTTTTTTCCGGAAAACGGCGGCGATCTGGGTGGTCTGCTGCATGCGGCAGACAGGGCGATGTACGAGGCCAAGCGAGCGGGGAAAAACGAGTTCAGGATGGCGGCTGAATAATATTCGAACCGTAAAGAATAAAAGCCGAAATCTTTCGATTTCGGCTTTTATATTTGGTGGAGATAAGCGGGATCGAACCGCTGACCTCTTGCATGCCATGCAAGCGCTCTCCCAGCTGAGCTATACCCCCGGTATTGCTGGCGTCCCCACGGGGATTCGAACCCCGGTTACCGCCGTGAAAGGGCGATGTCCTAGGCCTCTAGACGATGGGGACTGAATTGTGGTGGAGATAAGCGGGATCGAACCGCTGACCTCTTGCATGCCATGCAAGCGCTCTCCCAGCTGAGCTATACCCCCACGGAGTGTTTCGTCCTTCCCGGCTTCCGCCCGGTCGGTCTCGACAGGAAGCGAACTATACCTAGGCTTTTCAGGCTGTGCAAGGCTTTTCTAAAAATATTTCCCCAGACGGCTGTGGGGGGGAGGCCAAGGAGGGAAGGCACCGGTTTTTCATGCCATTGGTTTGGGCGGGTGGAGCGCGTGCGCAGACTACGCCATGCCGGCGAGGGACAAAGGCCCTATTTCCTGGGAAAAATCAGTTTTTTCCTATTCCAAGCCATTGGGGTGGTGGGGATAGAATATTCAAAGAAAAACAATTTGAGTCCCGTATTAGCGTAAAGAGTTAATACCGGATGGTATTAAATCCTGATTCAAATCGATGGCTAATGATGGATGGCATAGACATGAGAGTTGAAAAACAACGGTTGGCCGGAGTTTGGAACGGAAGCGAAAGTCCGGTAAAGCTTTAGGAGGCGTGCATGCATAAAAAAGTGTTGATCAACGAGGAGTTGCTGGATTCCTGTTCGGACCAGGCGCTGAAGGACGCGGCGGTTTTTCTGTTGAATACGCTGACCGACCGCATTCAGCTGCGCCAACAAAAAGGGATAGAAGAAATTGAGCGGCTGGCGATGGCTTACGGTTTGATTCTGCCCAAGCTCTACGCCAAGAACGGCGTAACGCCCAAGTACCAGAACCCGGCGATGCCGCACCAGACTTGGTCCGGTCGAGGCCGCCCGCCGGTGTGGTTGGTGGAGGCTGAAGCGAGGGGGGAGGACCGGGAACGCTTCGTGATCAAGAGCCAGAAGAAGTTGCAGGTCTAGCAAGGCGGAGAGCCGGCCGTTGTCGCGCCGCGCCCCCTGCTGGCGCGCGCCGGCGGGCTTGTGCACCGGTTCAAAGGTTCGCGAGCGAGGGCGAGACCAGGCGATTACGGCTGAGAACGCGGAATGGTCAAGCGGTACATGAGCATTTCGAAGCCGGTTTCAACGCCCTTTATCTATCCATCCCGCTGACGCGCAGCAGACTTTGAACAGGCACTAAGACCCGCTAACAAAACCCCTGATCCTGCGTTGCGCCTCCTTGTCGTACGACTGGTACTGCCTGCGTCGGCGCGCCTTGGCTCAGGTTCTCTGCGAGGTTTTGTTAGCGGCTCTAAGGCTCAAGATGCTCCAGACGCATGCGCGCCCGCGCATCGCGTTCCGCTTGCCGCCGCCGGCTTTGCAGCGTGGTGGCGACAAAGTCCAGATGTTGTTCCACCGCTTGTTGCGCGGCGTCCGGCCGTTTGTCGCGAATGGCTTCCCAGATGGCCAGATGCTGCGCGCGCAGCGCGTCCGCCACTTCTCCCACAGCGAACAAATCAGCGATATTGTCCTTGACGTGCCGGTGCAGCATGGCGAGCAAGCTGCCGCTTAAATGCGCGAACAGCACATTGTGAGAGGCTTCCGCCACGGCTTGGTGAAAGCGCACGTCGGCCTGGGCTTGCTGAGTCAAGTCGCCGCCGTCGTAGGCGTCCTGCAATTGGCTCACGCAATGTTCCAGCCTCAGCAAATCGGCCGGCGTGGCTCGGTTGGCCGCGCCGCGCGCCGCCGCGCCTTCCAGTACCCGCCGGAATTCCAGCAAATCGCCGTGCAAATCCTGATGTTGGTTCAGCAGTTTTTCCCAAGGGTCGGAAAACGCGGTTTCCAGCCGGTCCGTCACCCAAGTGCCGCCGCCCTGGCGGCTGCTGAGCAGGCCGCGCGATGCCAGTTGCTGTATCGCTTCGCGAAGCGAGGGGCGGGACACGCCGAACTCTTCGGCTAGCTGCCGTTCCGGCGGCAGGCGATCCCCCGGTTTCAGCACGCCGTCCAGAATGCGCTTTTCCAGTTGTTCGACGATGACGTCGGAGAGTTTGGGGATGTTCAGTTTGGGATAGGCCATGGCGCTGGGCTTGTCGGTTCGGAAAAATTGGTCAGACCAGAGTGAGTGCAGCTTACCACAGCCGGTGCGGGAATCCGCGTCGTCATATTGACGGACTCAAGCAATCACTCTAGAGTTGTTTTAATAAAAATAATTGGTCTTACCAATTTACAAAGGAAACCGGATGAAGCCTGCCAACGTGTATCTGTTCGGCACCTGTCTGCTCGACCTGTTTTTGCCGCAGGCCGGCGTGGACGCCATCGCCTTGCTGGAAGGCCTGGGCTTGCGAGTGCACTTTCCACAGCAACAGAGCTGCTGCGGCCAGCCGGCCTATACCAGCGGCCATCCGGCGGAAGCGCTGGCGGTGGCGAGGGCGCAGCTGGACTGCTTTGTCGAGGACTGGCCCATCGTGGTGCCGTCCGGTTCCTGCGGCGGCATGATCAAGCACCACTGGCCCAAACTGTTCGCCGGCCAGCCGGACGAGGCGCAGGCCTGCGCGGTGGCTGCGCGGGTGGTGGAGTTCAGCGATTTTCTGCTCAACCACCTGGACTGGCGGCCGCAAGATCAGGGCCCCAAGGTGAAGGTGGCGGTGCACACCTCCTGTTCCGCCCGCCGCGAAATGAATGTGCATCTGTCCTCTTGGGCCTTGCTGGAGCGGCTGGCCAATGTGGAACGGGTGGTGCACGACCATGAGTCCGAGTGCTGCGGTTTCGGCGGCACTTTTTCGATCAAGCACCCGGACATCGCCGGGGCGATGGTGACGGACAAGGCCGCCGCCTTGCAGGACAGCGGCGCAGTGGAGTTCATCACCGCGGACGGCGGCTGTCTGCTCAATATCAACGGCAAGCTGGCCAAGGAGGGCAGGGCGTTTCGGGGCCGGCATCTGGCCAGCTTTCTGCTGGAGCGCGTAGGAGGCAAGGCATGAGCGCCCGCGACGCCATCCTGGCCAAGCTGCGCGCCGCGCCGCGCCAAGAACTGCCGCGGCCGGAGCTGGACGCGCATTTCCGGCGCTTTGCGCCGCCGCAGCACAGCCTGGACGCCTTGCGAGGCTGGGCGCGGGCGATGCGGGCGGTGAAGACCGAGGTGCTATGGGTGCGCGCCGACGACTGGCACACCCGGCTGGCGGTGTGGATTGCGCAGCGGCGGCCCGCTTCCTTGCTGTTGTCCGACACCGCGCACGGCCGCCGCGCCGAGGCGGTGCTGCAAAACTTGCCGACGCCGCCGGCTTTACGTTTCTTCGACCGCGAGGTGGATGGCTGGAAGGCCGAATTGTTCGAGATCGAGGCCGCATTTACCGCGGCGCGTTGCGGCATCGCCGCCACCGGCACCCTGGTGTTGTGGCCGGACGCGCAGGAGCCGCGGACCATGAGTTTGGTGCCGCCGCTGCACATTGTCTTGTTCGACACCGCCACGCTCTACCCTGACTTCTACAGCGCGATGCGTTTCGAAAACTGGCAGGACGGCATGCCTACCAACGCCTTGCTGATTTCCGGCCCGTCCAAGACCGCGGACATCCAATTGACGCTGGCCTACGGCGCGCACGGCCCGCGCGAACTCTTGGTGCTGGCGCAACTGCCCGAGCATATCGATCCGGCGCAGCTGGAGCAGGAGGAGGCCCGACCATGAGCGAGCACAAGATCGAGCTTTATCCCTCGCGCCAATTCAAGCAGCAGGCGCGCGCGGCATTGGCCGACGGCGAACTGCGCCACAGCCTGCGCGGGGCGATGGATTTCCTGATGGCCAAGCGCTTGTCGGCCTTCGACGATCCGGCGGAGCTGGACGCCTTGCGCGCCTTGGGCGAGGCCATTCGCCAGCGTTGCCTGTCGCGGCTGCCGGACTTGCTGGAGCAGTTGGAGGCGCGGCTGAGCGCCAACGGCGTGCAAGTGCATTGGGCCGAGACCGCGGACGAGGCCAATCGCATCATCCACGGCTTGGTAGAGGCGCGTTCCGGCCGATTGATGGTCAAGGGCAAGTCCATGGTCAGCGAGGAGATTGAACTCAACCATTATCTGGAAGCGCGCGGCGTCGCCGCGGTGGAAAGCGATATGGGCGAGTACATCGTGCAATTGGCCGGCGAAAAGCCCACCCACATCATCATGCCGGCGATACACAAGACCAAGGCCGACATCGCGCGGCTGTTCCACGACAAGCTGCCGGGCACGCCCTACACCGAGGACGTGGACGAGTTGATACAGATAGGCCGCGGCGCGCTGCGCCGGCTCTATCTGGACGCCGACGTCGGCCTGTCCGGCGTCAACTTCGCGGTGGCGGAAACCGGCACCTTGTGCCTGGTGGAGAACGAGGGCAACGGCCGCATGTGCACCACGGTGCCGGACTTGCACATCGCCATCACCGGCATAGAGAAAGTGGTGGAGAAGCTGGCCGACGTGCCGCCCTTGTACAGCTTGTTGACCCGCTCCGCCATCGGCCAGCCCATCACCACTTATTTCAATATGATCAGCGGCCCGCGCCGCGCCGGCGAAAAAGACGGCCCGCGCGAGGTGCATTTGGTGCTGCTGGACAACGGTCGCAGCCAGGCTTACGCCGACGCGCAATTGCGCAAGACTCTGCAATGCATACGCTGCGGCGCCTGCATGAACCATTGCCCGGTCTACGCCCGCATCGGCGGCCACGCTTACGGCACCACTTATCCGGGGCCGATAGGCGAAATCATCTCGCCGCACCTGCTGGGCCTGGAAAACACCCGCGATCTGCCCACGGCCTCCAGCCTGTGCGGCGCTTGCGGCGAGGTCTGCCCGGTGAAGATTCCCATTCCCGAGATGCTGATGCGGCTGCGCGAGGAAAGCCAGCGTCCGGCCGGGGAGGCGGTCAGTCATCCCTTGCGCGGCCAGGGCGCGGCGGCGAGCGCGGCGGAGCGGCTGGCCTGGAAGGGCTGGCGCCAGGTCCACGCCTCGCCGCGGCTGTACCGCTGGTTCGGCTGGGGCGCCACCCGGCTGCGCAAGCTCGCGCTTGGCGGCCAACTGGGCTGGACCCAAAACCACGCGCCGCTGACGCCCGCGCCCAAGACTCTGCACGAGATGGTGCGCGAACGCGAAGCGCGTCGCGGCGGCGGGGAGCGGCCATGAGCATGAGCCCGGCGCATCAGGTTTTCCATCGAGATCTTCTTAAAATCATGCCGGCGACGCGCATTTACACCGATCCGCTGTCCACGCTGGCTTACGGTACCGACGCCAGCTTTTACCGGCTGCGGCCGCAAATCGTCGCCCGCGTCGACAGCGAGGCGGAAGTGGCGGCCATCCTCGCGCTGGCACGCCGCCACTGGGTGGCGCTGACTTTCCGCGCCGCCGGCACCAGCTTGTCCGGCCAGGCGGTCAGCGATTCGGTGCTGGTCTTGCTGGGCGACGGCTTCAACCATGGCCAGGTCTTGGACGAGGGCGCGCGCGTCCGGCTGGGGCCGGCGATGATAGGCAGCCACGCCAACGCCTTGCTGGCGCCTTACGGCCGCAAGATCGGCCCGGACCCGGCGTCGATCAATAGCGCCAAGATCGGCGGCATCGCCGCCAACAACTCCAGCGGCATGTGCTGCGGCACCCGCGACAACAGTTATCACACCTTGGCGGCGATGCGTTTGTTGTTGCTGGACGGCGCGGTGCTGGACACCGGCGACGCCGCCAGCGTGGCGGCCTTTCGCCAGTCCCACGCCGCGCTGCTGGCCGGTTTGTCCAGCCTGGCCGCCGAATTGCGCGCCGACGCCGCGCTGGCCGAGCGCGTGCGCCGCAAATACCGCTTGAAGAACACCACCGGCTACGGCATCAACGCCTTGCTGGATTTCGACGATCCGGTGGACATGCTCAGCCATTTGTTGATCGGCTCCGAGGGCACGCTGGGCTTCATCAGCGAAATCACCTTCCACAGCGTGATCGAGCATCCGCACAAGGCCTCGGCCTTGCTGCTGTTCGACGCGCTGGAGCCGTGTTGCCGAGCGGTGTCGGCGCTGAGCGCGGCCGCGGAAGCCCACGGCGTGGCGGCGGTGGAGCTGATAGACAGCCGCAGCCTGCGCGCCTTGCACGGCAAGCCGGGGCTGCCGGATTTCCTGGCGCGGCCGTTCGGCCCGGAGGAGGCCTGTTTGCTGATCGAGGCGCGCGCCGGTTCCGAGGCGGAACTGGCGCGCCATTGCGCGGCGATAGACCAGCTGCTGGCCGGTTTCGCGCCGCGTTTGTCCAGCGGCTTCAGCCGCGAGGCCGCGGTCTGCGACAGCTATTGGGCCTTGCGCAAGGGCCTGTTCCCGGCGGTGGGCGCGGTGCGGCCTCTGGGCAGCACCGTGGTGATCGAGGACGTGGCGTTTCCGATTCCGCAGCTGGCCGACGGCGTGGCCAGGCTGACCGCCTTGTTCGACCGCCACGGCTATGACGAGGCCTTGTTGTTCGGCCATGCGCTGGACGGCAATCTGCATTTCGTGTTCGCGCCCAGTTTCGACAGCGAGCGGGAGGTGGCGCGTTACGACGCCTTCATGCAGGACGTCAGCGCGCTGGTGGCCGGTGAATACGACGGCTCGTTGAAAGCCGAGCACGGCACCGGCCGCAATGTCGCGCCCTTTGTGCGCCAGGAGTGGGGCGACGCCGCCTGGCACCTCATGCGCCGCATCAAGGCCTTGTTTGATCCGGACGGCCTGCTCAATCCCGGGGTGATCATCACCGACAACGAGCGGCTGCACCTGGAAAACCTCAAACCGCTGCCGGCGGCCGATCCCATTATTGATCGCTGCATCGAATGCGGCTTTTGCGAGGCGGCCTGTCCGTCGCACGGGCTGACGCTGAGCCCGCGCCAGCGCATCGTCGCCTGGCGACGCATCCAGCAGCTGAGCCGCGACGGCGACGCGGGGGAAGAGTTGGCCGCGCTGCGCGCCGATTTCCGCTACCGCGCCATCGACACCTGCGCGGCCACCGGCATGTGCGCGACGCGCTGCCCGGTGGGCATCAATACCGGCGAACTGATGAAGCGGCTGCAAGGCCCGTCGCCGCGGCCGCGCGCCGCGCGCTTCGCCGCCCGCCACATCGGCGCCGCCGCGGCCGCCGTTCGCGCCGGCCTGGCGCTGGCGCATGTATTCGGTCCGGAGCGGCTGCATCGCATCAGCCTGCGGCTGCGCCGCCGCCATAAGGTGATTCCCCTGATTCCGGCGCATCTGCCGCGGCCGGCCGGCCGTCTGCCCGCCGCTGTTGGCGGCGACGGCGAGCCGGTGGTGCTCTTCCTCAGCTGCGTCAACCGAGCGCTGGCCGCCGACGCCGCCGGCGGCAACGCGGCCGCGCCCACCTTGGCGCTGTTGCGCCGCGCCGGCTTCAGCCCCCGCTATCCGCTCGGTCACGACGGCCTGTGTTGCGGCCAGCCCTTCGCCTCGGCCAATGCGGAGGAAGCGCTGGACATCAGCCAGAACGCGCTGAACCGGGCCTTGCTGGCCGCCAGCGAAGACGGCCGCCATCCGGTGTATCTGGACAATGGGCCGTGCGCGGCGCGCATCCTGTTCGCCCAGCGCCAAGGCAGCTTGGACGCGCGCTTGCGCCTGTTCGACGCGGCCCGATTTCTGGAGGCTTTTGTCGCGCCGCGGCTGGCGGTGACGCGCAAGTTGGAGCAGTTGGCGTTGCACATTCCCTGCAGCGCCGCCGAGATGGGCGCGGCGGAGGCGCTCACGCGGCTGGCCGGCCTTTGCGCCGAGCGGCTGACGGTGCCGGACATCGCCTGTTGCGGCTTTGCCGGCGACAAGGGCTTCAACGTGCCGGAACTGAACGCGCATAGTTTGCGGCGTTTGCCGCCGGCCTTGCCCCCCGGCTGCCGCCACGGCGTGTCGATGAGCCGCACCTGCCAGATCGGCCTGAGCGAGCACGCCGGTTTCGAATACCGCAGCATCGAAGCGCTGCTGGATTTTTGCACCACCCCTGGAAGCGGCCCGCTATGAAGGCCGCATTGATGGCGCCGCCGCCCGGGCGGCCGGCGCCGAGTTGAAACGCCCGTAAACATCCTTCCCTGAACGCATTCCGTCCACACGGCCGCGGCTAGCCCGCCGCCGCGCGGATGTTTGTGCGCGCAAGAAGAAGGAGAGACTACAGAGGAGACATCATGATCTGGACCCAAAACTACTTTCCGTCCGGCGGCATGGCGCTGTCGGCGCTGATGGCGGCCTTGCCGATTATTTTCTTTTTCCTGGCGCTGGCGGTGTTCCGGCTCAAGGGCCATGTCGCCGGCAGCCTGACCGTGCTGCTGGCCTTGCTGGTGGCCACGCTGTTCTACGGCATGCCGGCGGACATGGCGCTGGCCGCCGCGGGTTTCGGCTTCGCCTACGGCCTGTGGCCCATAGCCTGGATCATCATCGCCGCGGTGTTTCTGTACAAGATCACCGTCAAGACCGGGCAGTTCGACATTATCCGCGCCTCGGTGTTGTCGGTGACCGAGGATCAGCGCCTGCAGATGCTGCTGGTGGGTTTTTCCTTCGGCGCCTTTCTGGAGGGCGCCGCCGGCTTCGGCGCGCCCGTGGCCATTACCGCCGCGCTGCTGGTGGGGCTGGGCTTTAATCCCTTGTACGCGGCCGGCCTGTGTCTGATCGCCAATACCGCGCCGGTGGCTTTCGGCGCGATGGGCATCCCCATTATCGTGGCCGGCCAGGTGACCGGGCTGGACCCTTTCGCCATCGGCGCCAAGGCCGGCCATCAACTGCCCTTCCTGTCGGTGTTGGTGCCGTTCTGGCTGGTGATGATGATGGACGGCCTCAAGGGCGTGCGCCAAACCTTGCCTGCGGTGCTGGTGGCCGGGGGTTCTTTCGCCGTGACCCAGTATTTCACCTCCAACTACATCGGGCCGGAACTGCCTGACATCACTTCGGCGCTGGTCAGCCTGGTGTGTCTGACGCTGTTCCTGAAAGTATGGCAGCCGCGCGAGATCTTCACCTTCGCCGGCCGCCGCGCGCCCAGCCCGCGCCAGGCTTCCGGCTTTAGCCTGGGCCGGATCGCCCGCGCTTGGGGGCCGTTCCTGATCCTGACCGCGCTAGTGACCTTGTGGAGCCTGAAGCCGTTCAAGGCGCTGTTCGCCAAGGGCGGTGCGCTGGAGCATTGGGTGCTGAAGTTCCACGTGCCGCATCTGGACAATCTGGTGATCAAGACCGCGCCCATCGTGGCTGCGGACAAGCCTTACGAGGCGCTGTACAAGTTGGACCTGCTGTCGGCGGTGGGCACCGCTATTTTCGTCGCGGCATTGCTGTCCATCGTGTTGCTGCGTTTCCGGCCGGCGCAGGCTGTCGCCGCCTTCGGTGAAACCTTGGCCGAACTGAAGCGGCCCATCTTGTCCATCGGCATGGTGCTGGCCTTCGCTTTCGTCGCCAATTATTCCGGCATGTCCAGCACGCTGGCCTTGTGCCTGGCCAATACCGGCAAGGCCTTTCCCTTCTTCTCGCCTTTCCTTGGCTGGCTGGGGGTGTTCCTGACCGGCTCCGATACCTCGTCCAACGCCTTGTTCTCGGCGCTGCAGGCGTCCACCGCGCATCAATTGGGCGTGTCGGATATCTTGCTGGTGGCGGCCAACACTACCGGCGGCGTCACCGGCAAGATGATTTCGCCGCAATCCATCGCCGTGGCCTGCGCGGCGGTGGGCTTGGTGGGCAAGGAGGCGGACCTGTTCCGCTTTACCCTCAAGCACAGCCTGATTTTCTGCAGCTTGGTGGGGGCGATGACTTACGCGATGGCGTACTTCTGACAGACCGGTTCAAGACCCGGCGGGCTGCAGATGCGGCCCGCCGGCTTGGGGCCTGGTTTGCGGAGAGAGGGCGCGTGCGGGTTTGTAAGCCGGCTTTGGGAACCGGTTTACGATTTGCTGTTTTTTCAGCCGCAAGGCCTTGTCTCGCGCATGCTCGCGAGATCGTAAACAGGCTTTTAGAGAATTTCCTGGTTTTCGCAGAAAAAACTGATCGAGTCGAAATTGACTTGGGTGACATGGTTGGTGACCGGCACCATATTGATCAGGTGGCGGGTGCCGATGTCGAAGATGTGGTATTCGCTGGCCAGGCTGCCGTATTCGGACGGCGACTTGGTCTTTTTGACGATGGTGACCGCGTTGGCTTCTCCGTTCCATCCGTAGCTGGTGTTGAACTGCAGCAGACGGTTGATGTAGTCACCGGTGGGTGAGTGCAGGAAGAAGTGGATGGTCTCGTTCTTCATGTCCAGGTCGATGAAGCCGCTGGTGATCGCCGTGTCCCCGCTATTGCGCGGGAATTTGAGTTCGGAGATGCGCGCGGTGCAGATGGTGCGGCTGTCCATGATGTAGTTGTGGCCGGCATAGCCCAGGTAGAGCGTGACCAGAAACAATCCGAGAGCGATCAGAAAACGATTTTGTTTTTGCAATTGAGATCGCTCCCGTATTTCTTGTCGCACAGATAGCTCGCCGCGCACTTGCCGCTCTTGATGTAGAAGGCGTCGCCGCCGCTTTCCGGTAGCTTGGGCGCGTCGCGGTAGACATTGCCCACCACGAACAAGCTGCGCGCGCCGTCGCGCATTTTATGAATATTCATTTGCGGAATCCACCAAGAAGCGTGCCAGCCCAAGAGCAGGCCTAGGGCCATGATCGCCAGCGCGGCCAACACCTGTCGGCGGTTGATACGGGCCGGCACCCGCCAGCGGGTTTTGCGTCGGTGTGGCGCGGGCGCGGGGGTGGTCTCCAGAGGGCCGGCTTCCGTCGCCGGCGACGGGCCGTCGGCGTCCGCCTCCGGTTCCAGCAAGACGAAGGCGCCGACGAATTGGCAGCCGCGTCTTGGAATGGTCTTGATGATCTTGGGGTCCAGGCCGCTTTTCTCAAGCTGCGCGCGCAGATCGAACACCAGCTTGTGATAGCTGGAGTCTGTGACGATGGTTTTCCCCCATACGTTTTCAATCAGCTCGTTTTTTTCGAACAGCCCGGAGAGCAAGAGTTTGAGCAGCAAGGCTTCATTGTATTTCAGGATGATCTTGTCTTGATCCCAGGGCAGAAGGCTGCCTTCATCAGGGTCGAAGACGACTTTGTCTTCAATATGGAATCTCATTTTTATAATCTTTCTGTCCACGCGAAGGCCGGTATTGGAAGTTTTGATATTACGGCCAATGCGGGGTCGGCGATATTTTAAATTACCCCATAGGTAATTTGCTCTAAATCGATTATAGATAGCAATACCCAACTGCCAAGCTGGCCTTGCCAAGTGGTGTTGCGGGGGAGCCGAAAGGTAAGCGGAAATGACAAGAGCGCCGGGAGCGCTCTTGGTTTGACGTGAAATATTTTCCAACAAAATCCGCTTCTTTTCAAGAGGATGGCTGTTTCTGCAGCGCGGGTCGTGGGCGCGGTCGCGTGGCGAAATCTGCTGGAACTCAGGCCTGTTGGGCATTGCCGCCGGGATGGCGGCGCCGGGAAATGATGCGTATTCGACGTGGCCCGTCCGCAACGAAAACCATGAATTTGGCAAAAGGCCTGAGTAGGGGGCGATGACTACGGAATTGTAGCGTCCCGATTACAGCGCTCCGGCGCGGTAGCGAGGCGGAAAAGGTTCGTCTCGGCGAATCCGGCGAGCGCAAGGTTTGAAAAACAGGGGTAAAAAGCCGCCAATTGAGATAGGCGGGCGCTGTCTATCTAGGATTGGATGGAATTGACGGCGTAGTGAAATGGCGGGGCCGGCTTGTTTAAGCCGGCCCCGCCTTTTTTTCAATGAGTGGATTTAAGCTGTTTGATTTCTTGTTGCGCCATAAGCAGCTCTTGCTCTATCGCGTTAATTCTTTTATCTCTGCTGTTAAGCTCGTTTAACAGTTGCTCGCTCAGCAATTGGGCCTGATCCAGGCATAGGATCAAGGCGGAGAGTTTGGCGCTGTTGGCGAGTTGCTCCATTAGCGGAGCGCCGGCGTTGGCGTGGTCTTTGTTTTTATATTGCATGCTGAATGATGTGGTGTTGTTATTCAATACATTTAGGCTGACGAAAGCGGATTTCGCGCCCACGGAACAGAGTGCAAATCATAGCATGCAGTTTGGATGGGTGGGAGCGTAAGCCTTGAGAATTAAGCTTTTTGCCAGGGGTGGTAAGGAATGATAATGATTGCTGCGGCTGTTTCGGCCCTCTCTTTGGCGCTGCGTTGGACATCTCCGGTCCTTTCAGGGCGGCTATAACGATAATCATTTCTAATGGCTGATAATAAATTGTACTGATTGTGATAAAGACATTTAGTATCAATGCAGTTAAGCTGGCCTCTGATATTTTTGGGAGGCAAGTGGCCGTGTTAATGATGGGAAATGAAAAGGTATTGGAGGGGTTGGCCCGGGAGCGGCAGATGATTTGGCGACAAGATCTGGAAAGCTTGACGGTATATATAGAAAACCTGATCAGAAAAACCAGCGCCATGGGCGCGGTGGTGCCGGGCCTATATCGCGCCTTGAGAATATGCAGCGTTGCATTAAAAGGCGGCGGCGTGGGCGAAAAAGTGTATCTGACCCGCAAAGAGCGTTTGGATATTTATTGGGCGGTAAAGTCGGAATCCTTTTCAATTTGATTTTTGGTCAGTAATGGCGTGTATTTTTGGATTGGAAAATCAACAGTGTCGCTGATCGGCTTTGTATGTTATCGGGTATTTAGCATTGCTTTGTTCTGGTGCGGAATGAAAGCGCTGGGCATCGGCGTTTTGATGCTGCTCTTGCATATCGGCAGGGAGAAGGCGTTGAATACGCCGTCGTGGCGCGAGTGAGCGCCTGCGCCTGGTTTGTGGCAGCAAAGTCAGGCGCGGGGTTCTCCTCGCCTCGCCGGAGCGGGTGGAAATAGACATTTTCGGATTGAAATGAAATAGGGCCGCGTTGTGATAACGCGGCCCTTTTGGCGTGAGGAGGATCCGGCCAGATCAAGGCGGCGTCGCCTACGCGCAGCAGACCGTAAACCGGTTCTCAGAGCCTTTTCAAAGTCTCGCGAGCAAGAGCGAGACAAGGCGTTGCGGCTGAGGAAGCGGAATGCACATAGAGTACATGAGCATTTCGAAGCCGGTTTCAACGCCGTATCGGCGACGCACAGCAGACTGTGAACAGATTCTTAGAATACGCGCTGGCCGGCGCTCCATACCTGGCGCACCAGCGGGATGCCGTCCCGTTCGCGCGCCTGGATCAGGTCGGCGCGCTGGCCGACGGCGACGGCGCCGCGGTCCGCCAGACCCACCGCCCGCGCCGGGTTGCGCGTGACGGTGGCTACTGCGCGGCTCAGATTCCAGCCCGGCTGGCGGCCCAGCAGATAGGCGGCGTGCAGCAGGCTGGCGGGCACGTAGTCGGAGGACAGTATGTCCAGCAGGCCGTGGCCGGCCAGCTCCAAGGCGGCGACGTTGCCGGAGTGGGAGCCGCCGCGGACGATGTTGGGCGCGCCCATCACCGTCATCAGTCCTTGGTCGCGCGCGGCGCGGGCGGCGGCCAAGGTGGTGGGAAATTCCGACATGGCCACGCCGTCGCGCACCGCCTCGTCGATATGACTGAGTTCGGTGTCGTCGTGGCTGGCCAGCGCGACGCCGCGCGCGCGCGCCAGCTCCACCACCGCCTGGCGGTGGCGGCCGGCGTATTGCCGCTGCTTGAGTTTGCGTTGCTCCACCGCGGCGAGGAAGGTGTCGTCGTTCCAGCTGACGTTTTTCTTGGCGTAGTACTTCTTGTATTGCGCCAGGTCGCGGTATTGGCGCTGGCCGGGGGTGTGATCCATCAAGGACACCAGGCGCACCGCAGGGTGGCCGATCAAGGGCGACAGCGCGTCCAGCAACTGGGGATAGGCCAGTTCGCAGCGCAAATGGAACAGGTGCTCGGCGCGGAACACGCGCTGGCGCATGCCGGCGTCTATCGCCTCGAAGGCGCTTTGCAGGGTGTCCAGCCGCACGCTGTCGCCTTCCAGATCGCCCACCGACAGGGCGTCCAGAACCGTGGTGATGCCGGCGGCCACGCATTGCGCGTCGTGGGTGACCACGGCCGGCAGCGTCGGCCACAGCACGCCGTTGCGCGGCATCAGGTGTTTTTCCAGATTGTCGGTGTGCACTTCCACCAGGCCAGGCAGCAGGTCGTCGCCGTCCAGGTCCTCGCTGTGCGGCGGCGGCGCGCTCAGCGGCCGCGAATGGATGGCGGCGATCACGCCGTTGTCGATCTCCAGCGCGCCGCGTTCGACGACGCCGTCGGCCAGGATCAGCCTGGCGTTGTTCAAGATCCGTTTCATGCTAGGGGTTCCGGTTTGTTTGCCAGCGGGACTTCAAACACGCGGTCGGCGACGGCGTCGCGGGTGGCCTCGTCGTGGAAGATGCCCACCAGCGCCGCGCCGCGCGCCAGCGCTTCGCGCATCAGTTCAATCACCACCGTGCGATTGGCCGCGTCCAGCGAGGCGGTGGGTTCGTCCAGCAGCAGGATGGGCCGCGGCGCGATCATGCCGCGCGCGATATTGACCCGCTGTTGTTCGCCGCCGGAGAAGGTGGCCGGCGGCAGCCGCCACAACCGCTCCGGGATGTTTAGCCGCGCGAGCAAAGCGCCTGCCTCGCGCCGCGCCTCGTCGGCGTCCACGCCCCATTCGCACAGCGGTTCGGCGACGATGTCCAGCGCAGGCACCCGCGGAATGGCGCGCAGGAACTGGCTGACGTAGCCCAGGGTGTGGCGGCGGACGTCGGCGATCTCGTGCGGCAGCGCAGCGGCCATGTCCAGCCAGGCGTCGCGGTGGCGGATACGGATGCTGCCGCGCTCCACCAGGTAATTGGCGTACAGCGCCTTGAGCAGCGTGCTCTTGCCGGCGCCGGAAGGGCCGGCCAGCGCCACGCATTCGCCGGCGGCGGCCTGCAGCGAGACATCGTCGAGCACCGGCAGCGTCAGGCCGCCTTGTTGGTGCAGGGTGAAAGTCTTGCTCACCTGCCTTGCGTCTATCAATAGCTTCATGGCTTCAGGCCTGCAGGATGGAGGATACCAGCAGCTGGGTGTACGGATGCTGCGGGTCGTCCAGGATTTGATCGGTGAGGCCGGCTTCCACGACGCGGCCGCCTTGCATCACCAGCGTGCGCTGCGCCAGCAGCCGGGCCACGCCCAGGTCGTGGGTGACCATGATGACGGCGATGCCGCTGTCGCGCACCAGCCTTCGGGTCAGGTCCAGAAAGCGGGCCTGCACCGAGACGTCCAGGCCGCCGGTGGGTTCGTCCATGAACACCAGCCGCGGATGGGTGGCCAGGCTGCGGGCGATCTGCAGCCGTTGCTGCATGCCGCCGGAGAAGGCGCTGGGTGGATCGTCCAGCCGCGCGCGGCCGATTTCCACCCGTTCCAGCCAGTCGCCGGCGGTTTGGCGCAGTTGGCCGTAATGGCGCTGGCCCAGCGCCATTAGCCGTTCGCCGATATTGGCGCCGGCGGAGACGTTCATGCGCAGGCCGTCGCGGGCGTGCTGGGATACGAAGCCCCATTCGCTGCGCGCCAGCCGGCGGCGCTCGGATTCGGCGACGGCGGTGAGTTCGTGTTCGCGGCCGTCGCGTTCGCGAAAGCGCGCGCTGCCGGCGTCGGCGGCCAGCTTGCCGGCCAGCGCGGCCAGCAGCGTGGATTTGCCGGAGCCGGATTCGCCCACCACGCACAGCACTTCGCCGGCGTAGAGGTCGAAGTCCACGTCGAAGCAGCCGTTGCCGTTGCCGTAGTCCTTGCCGAGGCCACGGACGCTGAGTAAGGGCGGGTTCATTGCGGATTGTCCTGTGTGTCGCGGCGTTGCCGGCAGTGATCGCTGTCGGAGCAGACGTATTGGCGCGCGCCGGCGTCGTCGGTGATGATTTCGTCCAGATAGCTGTCGCCGGCGCCGCACAGCGCGCAGGCTTGCTCCCAGCTTTGCGCCTGGAAGGGGTGGTCGTCGAAAGCCAGGCTTTCCACCCGGGTGTGAGGCGGGATCGCGTACAGCCGTTTTTCGCGGCCGGCGCCGAACAGCATCAGGGCCGGACTATTGTCCAGCTTGGGGTTGTCGAATTTGGGAATCGGCGACGGCGAGGCCAGGTAGCGGCCGTTGACCAGCACCGGGTAGTCGTAGCTGGCGGCGATGTGGCCGTAGCGGGCGATGTCCTCGTACAGCTTGACGTGCATCAGGCCGTAATCCTGGTGGGCGTGCAGCTTGCGGGTTTCCTGCTCGCTGGCCTCCAGCGTGCGCAGCGGTTCCGGTTCCGGTACTTGGAACACCATGATCTGACCGGCGCGCAACGGGGTTTCCGGGATGCGGTGACGGGTCTGGATCAGGCTGGCCTCAGCGGTGCGGGTGGTGGTGGCCACGCCGGCGACGCGGGCGAAGAAGCGGCGGATATTGACTGCGTTCGTGGTGTCGTCGGCTCCCTGATCTATGACCTTGAGCACATCGTCGCGGCCGATCACGCTGGCGGTGACCTGGATGCCGCCGGTGCCCCAGCCGTAGGGCAGCGGCATTTCGCGGCCGCCGAAGGGCACTTGATAGCCGGGCACGGCCACCGCCTTGAGCAGGGCGCGGCGCAGCATGCGCTTGGTGTTTTCATCGAGGAAGCCGAAGTTGTACGCCCATGGCGCGGCGGTGCTCATGCTTGTGTCTCCTTGGCGGCGTGTTCGCGGCGCAGCTGGCGTATCAGCGACAGCTCGGCCTGGAAGTCGACGTAATGCGGCAGTTTGAGGTGCTGGACGAAGCCGGAGGCTTCGACGTTGTCGCTGTGGCACAGCGCGAACTCCGGCTGCTGCGCCGGCGCGTGCGCGGCCTCGCCCAGCTCGGCGGCGCGCAGGCTGCGCTCCACCAGGGCCATCGCCATCGCTTTGCGCTCGGCTTCGCCGAAGCTCAGGCCGTAGCCGCGGGTGAACTGCGGCGGCGCGCTGCGGCTGCCGGCGAACTGGTTGATCATCTGGCATTCGGTCAGGGTGATGTCGCCGATGTCGACGTCGAAGCCCAGTTCTTCCGGGCAGACCACGACGCTGACTTCGCCCATGCGGATTTCGCCGGCGAAGGGATGGCTTTCGGCGTAGCCGCGCTGGGTGGAGTAAGCCAGGCCCAGCAGCCAGCCTTCGTCGCCGCGCGCCAGGTTTTGCAGCCGGGCGGCGCGGCCGGCGGGAAATAGCAGCGGTTCGCGGGTCAGGTCGGCCGGCTCCGGGTCGCCCGGCGGCGGCGTTTCCGGCTCGATCAGGCCTTCTTGCGCCAGGGCGTCCAGCACGCAGGGCAGCCGTTCCGGCAGCGGCAAGTCGGCGAGGGCCGGGGCGGGCGGTTCGCCGGCTTGGGCCAGATCGAAGTCCAGCAGTCGCTGAGTGTAGTCGGCGGTGGGGCCCAGCACCTGGCCGCCGGGCACGTCTTTGAAGGTGCCGGACACGCGGCGGCGCACCCGCATCGCCGCGGTGTCCAGCGGCCGGCTGGCGGCGAAGCGCGGCAGGGTGGTGCGGAAGGCGCGCAGCAGAAAGGCCGCTTCCACGCAGTCGCCGGCCGCCTGTTTCAGCGCCAGCGCCGCCAGCTCCTCGTCGTACAGCGAACCTTCCTGCATCGTCCTGGCCAGCGCCAGCCGCAATTGGCCGCGGATCTGCGCCAGGCTCAGTTCCGGCGTCGCCGCGTCGCCGCGGCGCTTGGCGGCCAGCAGGTCCCAGGAGCGGGCGATGGCGGTTTCTCCGCCTTTGACGGCTACGTACATCTCAACCCTCCTTGACGCGGGTGCTGCGCGGCAGGCCGGCCACGCGCTCGCCGCAGATCAGAAAAATGTCCACGCCCAGCGGAAAACGGGCGTGATTGTCCCGCCATTGCCGCCAGAAATCGTCCGGCGCGCCGTCCACGCCGAAACGGCGCGGCGCGGCGAAGCCCGGGCCGTCTGCTTCCACCTGTTCGGCGTTGAAGCCGGCGGTTTCCAGCAGCAAGGTGGCGGAGCGGTCCGGGTATTCGGGCTCGCCGGCCTTGAGCGCGGCCAGCGGCGGCAGCGGCGCGCCCAGCGGCAGCAGCACGAAGTCGGCCTGTTCCGGCGCGGCGGCCAGGCGCAGGCCGGTGTGGAAGCGCAGGCTGGCCAGGGTGTCCGCCGGCAGCGGCGGCAGCCAGACGCTGACGTCCTGATCCAGCAGGGCATAGAGCAGGGCGGCGGTGGCCGGCATCAGGCCGGGCAGTTCGGCCGGCAGTGCCGGCAGCGTCTGCGGCTGTAGGGGCTCGGCCAGCGCGGCCAGCGCGGCGCGGAAGCAGCGCTGGCTGTCGTGTACCGGATCGGCGAAAGCGGCGCGCATCTCATTCCCCCCTGACCAGGGTGAAGAACTCCACCTTGCTGGCGGCGGCTTCACGCGCCGCCTGTTCACGGCGCGCGGCGCGTTCGGCGCGCAAGGGCGCTATCCATTGCGCCAGCAGCTGTTCTTGCCGCGCCGGGTCTTGCAGCAGCGCGTCGGCCTGGGCGATCAACTCGGCGTGTTCGCCATTGCTGCCCAACGCCCAGCCATGGCCCAGGCGGCCGTCTATCCGGCAACTGGCGCGGCTGACGCTGGCCTCGCCCAGATTGAAGCGGGCGCCGCTGCCGCCGGCGCGGCCCTGCAGCATGATGAGTCCGGTTTCAGCGCGGCGCAGCCATTCCACTTGCGATGCCGGCGGCAGCTGCGGGCTCAGCAGCCGGCGCAGCCGCGGCGGCGGAGTGTGGGCCAGCACGCTGAGCCAGTCTTGCCTGGTCGAGGTTTCCATATCGGGTATCGCCCTGTGAGGTTTCAACAAAAATTCATATAAACGTATAGACGTATCCATGATAATGGCCCGTGACCAAGCGCAAACAGCATGCGGCGATGAAGGTTTTGTGACGATTGGGTGGCGGGGCTAGACCTTGGCCGCCGCGGCAACGAGAGGGTTTGAACGATGATTGAACGCGGTTCCGGCGTCGCCGTCTGGCGGCAGATAGAAAACAGCCTGGCCGAGCAGATCGCCATCGGCGGCCTGCGCGCCGGCGAGCGGCTGCCCACCGAGCTGCAGTTGGCGGAACGCTTTTGCGTCAACCGCCACACCATCAGACGCGCGGTGGCCACGCTGGTGGAGCGCGGCCTGCTGCGGGTGGAGCAGGGGCGCGGCACCTTTGTTCAGGACAATGCGATCGACTACGCGATCAGCAAGCGCACCCGCTTTTCCCAGAACATGGCCAGCCAGAACCTGAACTCGGACATCGACATCCTGGCCAGCGATACGGTGCCGGCCAATGCCGAACTGGCCGAGTTGCTGCAAGTGGCGGTGGGCGAGCCGCTCTTGCGCATCAAGACTCTGAGCCGGGTGGAACTGCGGGTGGTGGACTGGGCGACGCTGTTCTTCCCGGCGGTGCGTTTTCCCGGCCTGCCGGAGATATACCGGCGCGAGCGCTCAGTGACGCGCGCGCTGGCGCATTTCGGCGTTGACGATTACACCCGGCGGTTTTCCCGTGTCACCGCGCGGCTGCCGGACAGCGAAACGGTGGACTACCTGGGCATTCCCAAGAACCGGCCGGTGCTGCATGTGAAGTCCTTGAATGTAGACCCGCAAGGGCGGCCGGTGCAGTACGGCGTCACCTGTTTCAACGGCGATCTGGTGCAACTGGTGATGGAGGACGCTTGATGCGCTACGCGCTCTATTACGCGCCGCGGCCGGACAGCGCCTTCTGGCGCGCCGGCAGCGGCTGGTTGGGACAGGATGCGCACAGCGGCCTGCAAGTGCTGCCGCCGCACGCGCCGGGCCTGGACGCCGAAGTCTGGGCGGAGCTGACCGCGGCGCCGGCTCGTTATGGATGGCACGCCACGCTGAAAGCGCCGTTTTTCTTGCGCGCCGGGGCGGACGAGGCGGCGCTGTTGGCGCGGACGGCGGTTTTGGCGCGCCGTTTCCAGCCCTTTGAGCTGAGTTTGGAAGTGGCTTGGCTGGCGGATTTTTTGGCGCTGCGGCCGCCGGCGCCGCCGCCGGAGTTGGCGGAACTGGCCGCCGCCTGCGTGGTGGAACTGGAGCCCTTGGCCGATCGCGAATCGCCGCGGAAAACGCGCGCCGGGCTGGACGCGCGCCAGGAGCAGCTAAGCTTGCGCTGGGGCTATCCCTATGTGTTCGAACAATACCGTTTTCACTTGACGCTGAGCGGCCGGCTGACGCCGGACAGCGCGGCGGGGCGGGTGTTGGAGCAGGCGGCATGCCGGCATTTCGCCGCTTTCGGCCAAGTGAGGGTGGACGGCGTGGCGGTGTTCGTCGAAGCGGCGACGGGCGAGCCCTTCCGCTACCTGGCGCATTGCGGCTTCGACGGCCAGGCGGTGCGTTATGAAGCCTGAGCCCGGCGTGTTGTGGTATGTGATCGGTCCGTCCGGCGCCGGCAAGGACAGCCTGCTCGCCTATGTGCGGGCGCGGCTGCCGGCCTCCGGGCGGCTGGTGTTCGCTCACCGCTACATCACTCGGCCGGCGGACGCCGGCGGCGAGAACCACGTGGCCTTGAGCTTGGCGGAGTTCGAGCAGCGTGAGCAGAGCGGCTGTTTCGCCTTGAGCTGGCGGCGGCACGGCCTGGCTTACGGCCTGGGGATGGAGGCGGCGCTGTGGTTGGAGCAGGGCCTGGACGTGGTGGTCAACGGTTCGCGCTCGGCCTTGCCGCTGGCGGCGCGGCGTTTTCCCGGCCTGCGGCCGATATGGATCGTCGCCAGCCCGGCGGCGCTGGCGGCGCGGCTGGCCGGCCGCGGTCGCGAGTCCGCCGAAGGCGTCGCTCAGCGGCTGGAAGACGCCGCCGCGCTGACGCCGCCGCAGGGCGCGGCGGTGTTGCGCAACGACGGCGAATTGGCCGAGGCCGGTGAACGGCTGCTGCGTTTACTGAGCAAGGATTTGGGTAGGCCCTGTCCTTAATGTCTGGAAAACCGGGCCGGCGAGGCCGCCGCCGCTTGCTATAACCGGGGCAGTTCGCCGGCAGTATGGCGGCGAGCCGCGCG
This sequence comes from Chromobacterium fluminis, assembly GCF_011602385.1. Lineage (NCBI taxonomy): Bacteria > Pseudomonadati > Pseudomonadota > Betaproteobacteria > Neisseriales > Chromobacteriaceae > Chromobacterium > Chromobacterium fluminis. Next base: position 46,757 of record NZ_JAAOMA010000035.1, read on the forward strand.
CCGTTTCCGGTTGGCGGGACGCCGGAGCCGGCGGCGCTGGCGATGCTCGTCCCGCCGTTGGCAGGAGAATGGATATGGCTTTGCAATCGAGAAACTGGCATGCCTGGCTGAACGCGATGCCGGGCCACCCCAAGAGCTTGCACGTGGCGGGCGATGTGGTGGTGGCCAATCCCGGCGTGGAAGCGGCGCTGACCATGCGAGAGCCGCAGGGCATCAACCCGGCCATCCTGATGCTGGACTTGCACCTGGTGCAGAAGCCCGGCATGTGGCCGCAGGTGCTGGCGGTGGCGCACGCCCGCTACGACCGGGTGCTGCCGCCGGGCGCGCCCAAGTACACGGCGGTGGAAGTGCTGCACAATAACGAGCGGGTGGCTTATATCGAGCCCATCCCCGAAATCGTATAGACAGCGGCCGTCACGGCGGCCTGGCAGGGCCGCCATATACTTAGAACGTGTTTACGATCTCGCGAGCTAAGGGGAGACAAGGCGAAAACGGCTGAGAAAGCGGAATGTACGCGTGGTACATGAGCATTTCGAAGCGGTTTTCAACGCTGTATCGCCGACGCGCAGCAGACCGTAAACACGTTCTTACAGCGTGACGCTTTCGCAGCCGCTGCGGCCGGACTTCTTGGCCCGGTACATCGCCTGATCCGCCGCCTGCAGCAGATTGTCCGCGCTGCTGTCTCCGTTTCCCAGCGCGATGCCGACGGAAATGCCCAGCTGGCGTTGTTCGCCGCCGATGTCGAAAGGCGTTTGCATCGTCTCTATGCATTTGGCCGCCACGATGCGGGCCACTTCCTCCGCGTCCTCGCCCAGATCTCCGATCAACAGCACGAATTCGTCGCCGCCGATGCGCGCGAGGGTGTCGGTCTGGCGCACGATGCCGCTCAGGCGCTGCGCCGCCTGCCACAACACTTTGTCGCCGGCCTTGTGGCCATAGCCGTCGTTGATCTGCTTGAAACCGTCCAGATCCAGAAACAACAAGCCCAGCCGGCTTTCATTGCGTTGCGCGCGTGCCAGCGCCATGGTCAGGCGGTCGGCCAGCAGCGCGCGGTTGGGCAAGCCGGTCAGGGTATCGTGATGGGCCATGCGCGCCAGTTCCGCCTGGTGCTGGTTCAGCTTGCTCAGCAGCCGGTTGAAGGCGGCCAACAGATAGCCCACCTCGTCGTTGCGCTTGACCGGTAGCGGTTCCAGCGGCAGTTCGCCGCGGGTCATGCGGTCCGCGTGGCGGGCGGCGCGGAACAGCGGGAGGAATAGCAGATACAGGCCTGCGCCCGCGACCAGGGCGAACACCAGGATGGCGATCACCGCGTTTTTCAGCAAAAAGACTTGTGCCCGGCCCACGGTGGCGAAGGCCTCGCTGCTGGGCAGCCGCGCCACAACGAACCAGCCGGTGCTGGGCACCGAGGCGATGGCCGAGACCTCCTCGCGTCCCTGGGCGTTGACGGTGATGCCCACGCCGCGAAACCCCGTCATCGCCCGGTCGTGCAAGGGGTTGATTCCCGTCGGCGGCGTGGGTTTGAGCACCATGTCCGGCTGGGAAGAGGCGACGAAGATCTTGTCTTGCGGCGAGATCAGCAAAAAGCCGCTGTTGGGCCCGCCGATGTGGGAGGCCAGCAGCAAGTCCATGAAGCCCGGCGCGGCCAGCGCGGTGATGCCGGCCAGCGCGCCTTGCGGGCGGCCGTCGCGCCAGGGCAGCGCCGCCGCCATCGGCAGCACCGGTTTTTTGCTGACGCGGCCGATGACCGGGCGGCCGATGGCGACGCGGTTCAGATTGGGCGGGCTGGACAGGGCGACGCGGATGTAGTCGCGATCGGAATAGTCCCGACCCACGCGGCCGGGCAAGGATGGATAGTCGGCGATGGCGCGGCCGTCCGGTGACACCACGTACAGGCCTTGCGAGAACGGGCATTGGAAGTCGCAGCTCAGGCGCAGCCAGGCTTGCAGTTCCGCCGGACGTTGCAGCAGTTCCTGGGGCAGGCCGGCGGCCAGCCGCTGAAGCAAGGCCTGGCGCTGCTGGATCTTGAAGTCTACGTCTCGGGCGACGTAGCTGGCCAGCGCCATCTGCTGGTTCTGCACCACCTTGCTCAAATCCTCGCGCAGAAACTGGCTGAGCGCGTAGTAGCGCGCCACCGCGCCGGCCACTACGATGCCCAGCGCCAGCAGGAGCAAGCGGGTAACGATGCTATCAAGGACGCGGCGCAGGTTCATGGTCGCACATAAGGTTGTCTTCAAGACAGTTTAGTCAAGGTTTCGGGCCTTGTATTCCCGGGCCTGGGGTGCTGGATCAGCGCGGCAGCAGGCCGGCGCAACACAGCGCCACCGCGGCGCGGATGCGTTCGCCGGGGTCGTGCTCCGGCAGCGGCGGCGTCAGGCCCAGCGCCATCCGGCGCAGCGGCTCCGCTATCGTCATCGCCAACAGCAGTTCGGCGGTTTGCGCCGGCTGCGGGCAGCGGATCAAGCCTTGCTCCGCCTGGCGCTCCAGCCAGCCGGCCAAGAGCGCGGCGCAGCGCTGCACGCCGTGCTCGGCGTACTGCGCCAGAGCCTGTTCCCGGCCGGGAAAGTCCCCTATCAGCAGGCGGAACAATCCCACCGCCTCGCGCGTGAGTACCTTGACCGCCACGGTGTTCAGCAGCGCTTCCAAGGCCTGCGGCAGCGCGGCGGCCTCAGTCAGCGGCTCGCTCATCGGCGCGACGAAGGCGTCGGTCCAGCCGTGGATGACCGCGCCCAGCAACTGCTCGCTGTTGTCGGCGAAGCGGTACACCGTTTTCTTGGCCACCCCGGCCCGCTGCGCCACCGCCGCCATGGTGGCGGCCTGGTAGCCCTGGCTCAGCAAGAGTTCGGTGGCGGCGTCCAGCACCTGTTGCTTCAACGCGTGTTCCGGCGCGGCGGGGCGGCCGCGCGCGCGCGGCGAGGCCTGATCCTGGCTTGACATCGGGGTAAGCTTTCCTCAATATGGAAACGCATTGCGTTTCTTAATTAACCAGCGCCGGCGTCGCGCCGCGCTGATCTTCAAGCCAAGGAGTGTACTGTGAATTCTCACTATGAAACATCTTACGATGAGCTGTTGCAGCCCGGTCCGCTGATGCTGGAAACCGGCGTGCGCCGCCTGGACGACGGCCGGCTGTTGGTGGCCGCGCGCACTGAAATGCCCGGCTGCGCCGGCCGTATGTTCGACTGGTGGTTCACCTTCTTCGATTCCACCCGGCACATCCGCTGGTGGCACCCGCACGACCATGTGGAGCTGCGAGGTTGGGACGGGCGCCGCCGCGCCGGCCGCGGCTATATCGGTTCCACCGTGCGCGCGGTGGAGGCGCTGGGCGAGATCCCGCCGGTGCCGGCGGTGTTGAAATTCCACCCGCCGGAAACCTTCTTCGGCGCTGGTCGCTTGAGCGCGGCGCTGGCGCGCGGCGACGCCTCGGCCGCGGTGTGCGCGCGCATCGCTTTCGGCAACGAACCGCGGCTCAGCGCCGACGGCGACCCGCTGGACGGCGAGATGGTGCACCTGACGCGGGACACCGCCCACGGCGCGGTGCTGCGCAGCCGCTTTTTGCTGGGCGCGGCCGACGGCAGCGGCGAGCCGGTGCCGGAACGCCTGGGCCTGGAACTGATGCGCCATTGCTACAACGAGTTCAGCTGCCTGGCGCGGTTCTTGCCGTCGCTGTATTACGGCGAGCACGCCAACGGCGAGAAAGGGCCGCTGGCCTGGTAGGCCGCCGCGCCGGCGGGCAGGACATCCAGCCGCGCAAGACAAGCTTCACCCGGCCGTCACCGCGCTGTCATCGGCGCGTCGTAAGGTGGCGGCTGATTGAAGGACGGCGCATGGGCCATGAGGTCTATACGTCTAAACCCATTGGAGCGATGTCGATGAAACAGCTGATTGTCCTGGCCGCCGGCCTGGCCCTGTCCGGCCTGACGGCCCCGCTGGCGCAGGCCGCCACCACCCTGACCGTGTACACCGCGCTGGAGGCGGATCAGGTCAAGGAATACAAAGAGGCTTTCGAAAAGGCCAATCCGGACATCGAAATCCGCTTCGTGCGCGAATCCACCGGCATCATCACCGCCAAACTGCTGTCCGAGAAAAACAATCCGCAAGCCGACGCGGTATGGGGCCTGGCCGCCACCAGCCTGATGATTCTGGACCAGCAGGGCATGCTGCAGCCTTACGCGCCCAAGGGCGTGGACAAGCTGAGCCCGGAATTCGTCGACAAGGCCAAGCCGCCCAAGTGGACCGGCATGGACGTGTGGGCCGCCACCCTCTGTTTCAACACCGTGGAAGCCGCCAAGAAAAACCTGCCCAAGCCCGAGAGCTGGGCCGACCTCGCCAAGCCGGCCTACAAGGGCCAGATCGTGATGCCGCACCCGGCGTCCTCCGGTACCGGCTATCTGGACGTATCCGCCTGGCTGCAGATGATGGGCGAGAAAAAAGGCTGGGACTATATGGACAAGCTGCACGCCAATATGGCGCAGTATGTCCACTCGGGCTCCAAGCCGTGCAAGATGGCCGCCGCCGGCGAGTACCCGATAGGCATCTCCTTCGAATACCGCGGCGCCCAGCTGAAAGAAAAGGGCGCGCCCATCGACCTGATCTACCCGAAGGAAGGCCTGGGCTGGGATTTGGAAGCCACCGCCATCATCAAGGGCAGCAAGAAGCTGGCCGCCGCGCAGAAGCTGGCGGACTTCTCGGTCAGCCTGCAGGCGATGCGTTTGTATGAAAAGAACTACGCGGTGCTGGCCATGCCCGGCGTGGCCAAACCCAACCCCTTCATCCCCGCCGACTACGCCCAGCGCCTGAGCAAGAACAACTTCGCCTGGGCCGCCAAACAGCGCGAGGCCATCCTGCGCGAATGGTCGCGCCGCTATGAAAGCAAGGCCGAGCCCAAGAGCTGAGCCGGCTCCCGCCATTACGCCGCCCGCCGGGCGGCGTCGTTTCTTTTCAAGACACCCTGGAGTTGCGCATGAAACCGGCCGATAGCCTGGACGGCTTGTCCGAACACCTGTCCGTCCGCGGCCTCAGCCGCCGTTTTGGCGGCTTCACCGCCTTGGACGAGGTGTCCTTGTCCATCCGCAAGGGGGAATTCGTCTGCCTGCTGGGCCCGTCCGGCTGCGGCAAGACCACCTTGTTGCGCCTGATCGCCGGGCTGGACCAGCCGGACGCCGGCAGCGTCCATTTGCTGGAGCGCGACATCACCCGCGAACCGCCGGCCCGCCGCGACTACGGCATCGTGTTCCAGAGCTACGCCTTGTTCCCCAATCTCAATGTCGCCGACAACATCGCCTACGGCCTCAAGCCGCGCGGCGGCGGCGCGCGCCACGCCCGCCGCGTGCGCGAGTTGCTCGACCTGGTGGGCTTGCCCGGCGCCGAGGACAAATACCCGGCCCAGCTGTCCGGCGGCCAGCAGCAACGCGTGGCGCTGGCGCGCGCGCTGGCCACCTCGCCCGGCCTGCTGTTGCTGGACGAGCCGCTGTCCGCGCTGGACGCGCGAGTGCGCGACAAGCTGCGCGACGAACTCAAGGGCCTGCAAAAACGCCTGGGCGTCACCACGCTGATGGTGACCCACGACCAGGCCGAGGCGCTGGCCATCGCGGACCGGGTGGTGGTGATGAACGCCGGCGGCATTGAGCAGATCGGCACGCCGGCCGAGATCTACCGCCGTCCGGCCAGCCGCTTCGTCGCCGAATTCGTCGGTGCCGCCAACTGGCTGCCGGCGCGGCGGCGGGACGGCCACGAGGCCGCCGTCGGCAACTGCTTGCTGCGCTTGGACGCGCCCTTGCCGCAGAGCGAAGCGCTGACCCTGTTCCTGCGGCCGGAAGACATCATCGTCAAGGCGCGCTGGGACGGCGCGCCCAACACCTTGCTGGCGCGGGTGGCCGACATCAGCTTCGGCGGCGCGATGACCCGGCTGCGCCTGCAGCCGGAAGGCATGCCCGGGCTGGCGCTGCACGCGGAAATCTGCCCGTCCATGCTGCAACGCCAGCCGCTGACGCCGGGCGAGGTGGTGCCGGTGGAGCTGCCGGCCGCGCTGCTGCGCGCCTATGCTGGGGAGGGCGCATGCTGAGCCGCGCGCTGAACGGCTGGCGCGCCGCGCCGGCCTGCGGCGAGCGCCGAGCCGCCGCCGCGTTGGTATGGACGCTGACGGCCTTGCTGGCCTTGGCGTTGGGCCTGCCGCTGCTGTTCATCTTCGGCAAATCGGTATTGGACATGGATGGCGGCTTCGTCGGTCTGGCCAATTTCGCTCAGGTATTGGACAGCCCCGGCCTGATGCGCGCCGCGCGCCACAGCCTGTGGCTGGCGCTGACCGTCACCGTGCTGGTGTTGCCGTTGGCCTTCGCCTTTGCCTGGGGCTTGAGCCGCAGCCGCGTCTGGGGCCGCGGCGTGTTTCGTCAGATCGCCTTGTCGCCGCTGTTGGCGCCGTCCTTGATGCCGGCCATCTCGCTGGTGTATTTGTTCGGCAACCAGGGCCTGCTCAAATCCTGGCTGGCCGGCGGCAGCGTCTACGGCTTTTGGGGCATGGTTTTGGGCGAAGCCTTCTATACCTTTCCGCATGCGCTGCTGATCCTGCTGACCGCGCTGTCGGCGTCGGACGCGCGTTTGTACGAGGCCGGCCGCGCGCTGGGCGCCGGCGCCTTGCGTCGCTTTCTCACCATCACCCTGCCGGGCGCGCGCTACGGTCTGGTCTCGGCGGGCCTGGTGGTGTTCACCCTGGTGATCACCGACTTCGGCGTGCCCAAGATCGTGGGCGGGGACTACAACGTGCTGGCGGTGGAAGCCTTCAAGCAGGTGGTGGGGCAGCAGAACTTCCCGCGCGGCGCGGTGGTGGGCCTGATGCTGCTGTTGCCGGCGGTGTTTTCCTTCTTCATCGAGCGGCGCATGGCGCGTCGTCAGCAGGCGGCGCTGGGCGTGCGCGCGGTGCCGTTTTCGCCGGGGCCGTCGCCGGGCCGCGACCTGGCCGCCTGGCTGTTGCTGGCGGCGATCTCGCTGCCGCTGCTGGCCTTGCTGGGCGTCGGCATCGCCGCCTCCTTCATCAAATACTGGCCTTACGACTTGAGCCTGACGCTGGCGCATTATCAGTTCGACAGCGTGGACGGCGGCGGCTGGAGCGCCTATTTCAACAGCCTGAAGCTGGCCTGCCTCACCGCCGGCGCGGGCAGCCTGCTGGTGTTCGCCGGCGCTTACGCCTGCGAGAAGCTGCCGGCCGCGCCGCTGGGCCGCGCGCTGCTGCGCTTCTTCGCCATGCTGCCGATGGCGGTGCCCGGCCTGGTGCTGGGTCTGGGCTATGTGTTTTTCTTCAATCATCCGGACAATCCGCTGCATGCGCTTTACGGCGGCATGACGCTGATGGCCGCCTGCACCATCGCCCACTTCTACACCACCGGCCACCTGACCATGAGCACCGCGCTTAAGCAGCTGGACGGAGAGTTCGAAGCGGTGGCCGCCTCGCTCAAAGTGCCGTTCTGGGTGACGCTGCGGCGGGTGAGCTTGCCGGTGTGCCTGCCGGCGCTGTTGGATGTGATGCGCTATCTCTTCGTGTCCGCGATGACCACGTTGTCGGCGCTGATCTTCATCGCCAGCCCGGACAACAGCCTGGCCGCGGTGGCCATCGTCACCATGGACGACGCCGGCGACACCGCGGCGGCGGCGGCGATGGCCACGCTGATCGCGCTGAGCTCGGCCGGGGTGTCGCTCTTGCTGTTGGGGCTGGAGCGCGTCTTGGCCCGGCGCGGCCAGGGCTGGCGCGGCGGCGCTTGACTGTGGTTTGCTTTGGCGTGACGATGTCATGTCTTGGCCCGCCGGAGTGAGGAAACGCGCATGGGATGTCCGCAAGTGTGCATGGGCGCGATGCTGCAATGCAGCTTCGGCGTCGCCCCCAGCAGCCTGGTGGTGTTGCCCGCCAACCGGGTGATGGCCGGCGGCGTGCCGGCCGCCAACATCATGGACAACGTGCCCATGCTCAACGTCATGCCCTTCGGCATGTGCCAAAGCCCGGCCAACCCCATGGTGGCGGCCGCCACCGCCGCCGCCATGGGCGTGCTGACCCCCATGCCCTGCATCCCGGTCACCGCCGCGCCGTGGACGCCGGGCGCGCCCACGGTGCTGATAGGCAATATGCCGGCGCTGGACAGCAACAGCATGCTGATGTGCAACTGGGGCGGGGTGATCAAGATCAACGCGCCCGGCCAGTTCACGGTGATGATTCCCTGAGACCCTGTTTACGATCCGCTGCGCGTCGTGAGACGTGACACGGAGAGTACCGCTTCGAAATGCTCATGTACCACGTGTACATTCCGCTTTCTCAGTCGTTTTCGCCTTGTCTTGTTCTTGCCCGTGGTAGCGTGTGCCGACAGCTGGCGCTTGTTTATCAGCCTATAGGTCAGGCTGATGGCGGGTGGGGGCTTGATTGAAATCAAACGTTTAATTTAATTGGCATAATACTTTATTGGCTTCTTGCCGTTTGGCATGAATCAACCTTCTCAAGCAAGGAGCCGTCATGAGCTTTTCCCATTGTCTCGCCGTCGCCGCACTCAGCCTGGCCGCCGCTTCCGCCTTCGCCGTCACCATCACTCCGCCCGGTCCCGGCGGCGCGCCTATGCCGTTTTCCGCGGTGGGGCCGGCCAAGGTGGGCAAGCTGGGCATCGATCTGGATTGCAAGGCGGTGTTCAGCGGCACCGTGGATGGTTACGGCAATGTGGCCATCACCAGCGCCTCGTTCAGCGGCGGGGCGCTGTGCAAGCTGATCAAGCCCGTCGCTTCGGTCGCCTCGCCGTGGACCGGCCATGTGGACACCGCCACCCAGCTGACCTTGGACAATGTGGCGGTGAACGTGAAATCGCCGATTGCCGGCGGCCTGTGCGGGCCCACCAAGATTGTGGGCAGCGTTGCCGACAACGGCAGCGAAACCGTGATCGGCCTGGATGCGGCCCAGTTGTCCGGCGGTTGCTCCATTAGCGCGACGTTGAGCACTACGCCGTATATGCGGGTCACGCCTTAGAACCTGTTCATAGTCTGCTGCGCTTCGGCGATACGGCGTTAAAAACAAGCTCAAAATGCTCATGTACCACTTGTACATTCCGCTTTTTCGCTTGTTTTCGCCTTGTCTCGCCCTAGCTCACGAGACTTTGAATAGGCTCTAAGAACCTGTTCAAAGTCTCTGAGTAGAGCAGAGTGTGAGAAAATCCAGGGGTGAGAAAAAGCTACCCAAGCGATATCAGTCGCGAACAACTTGAAGTGATCAGACCACTTCTGGAAAGCGCGCGTAAGAGAACAAGTCCCCGTCGAGTGGACTTGTATGAGGTGTTTTGTGCCGTGCTGTACCTGCTCCGCAGCGGCTGCCAATGGCGCATGCTTCC
>NZ_JAAOMA010000036.1:0-50268 GCF_011602385.1 Chromobacterium fluminis
AACCTGGCGTTGGGCGAAGCGGCGGCGCTGGAGTCCCTGGGCGGGCGGATTTTCGAGCAGTCTGCGGCGCTGAAGATTCATCCGGGCGGGCGGGTGAGGGTGGAAACCGCCGGCGGCGAGATCAGTTGCCGCTTCCTGGTGGTGGCCGGCAACGCTTATCTGGGCGATCTATTGCCGGCGCTGGCGGAGAAGAGTCTGCCTTGCGGCACCCAGGTGCTGACGACCGAGCGCTTGCCGGAAGCGCTGGCCAAGAGCCTGTTGCCAGGTGACCACTGCGTCGAGGATTGCAATTTCCTGTTGGACTATTACCGGCTGACCGCCGACAACCGGCTCTTGTACGGCGGCGGCACCGTGTACGGCGCGCGCGATCCGGGCGAGGTGGAGCGGCTGATTCGCCCCAAGATGTTGAAAACCTTTCCGCAGCTGGCGGATTACAAGATCGAGTTCGGCTGGACCGGCAATTTCTCGCTGACCTTGTCGCGGCTGCCGCAGGCCGGGCGCATCGGCGACAATGTCTATTACTCGCAGGGATGCAGCGGCCACGGAGTGACTTACACCCATCTGGCCGGGCGTTTGCTGGCGGAGGCCATCGACGGCGACAGCCGGCGCTTTGATCGTTTCGCCGGCCTGCCGCACTATCCCTTCCCCGGCGGACGCGCGTTCCGCGTGCCGATGCTGACCATGGGCGCGTGGTGGTATGGGCTCAGGGACCGCTTGGGGCTGTGAGTTAGTCGTCGGGGGCGAGGCGGCGTTCGCGGTTGGCGCTGCCGGCTTCGCCCACCGCGCGGTTGCGGCCCGCGTTCTTGGCCGCGTACAGATACATGTCGGCGCGGTGCAGCAGGGTTTCCGGCATGTCGTCCACGGTTTGGGTGGCCACGCCGATGCTGGCGGTCAAGCGATTCACCGCCGGCAGTTCGGTCTGCGCCAAGCGCTGACGGATATCATCGGCCAGCGCCATCGCGCCGCTCTGCTCGGTTTCCGGGCAAATCAACAGGAATTCGTCGCCGCCCCAGCGCGCCACGGTGTCCAACTGGCGCGCGCGTTTTTGTAGTAGTTCGCCGAAGGCGGCCAGCACTTGGTCGCCGGCCAGGTGGCCGTAATTGTCGTTGACGTCCTTGAAGTGGTCGATGTCCAACAGCAGCACCGAGAACGGCCTGCGGGTGCGGTAGGAGCGCTCGGTTTCGCGTTCCAGAATGGTGTTGGCCTGGCGGCGGTTGGCCAGGCCGGTGACCGCGTCTTGGCCGGCGAGGGTGTTGAGCTCTTGCAGCATGGCGTGGGATTCGCGGGCGCGGCGGTAGGCGAACAGCGCTAGCGATACGGCCAGGTTGACGCAAAGCAGCAGGGCCAGCGCCATGGTTTGCGCATTGCCATCGCCGGAGTTCAGCCATTGGTAACGTTCTGCCAGCCAGAATATCAGCAGATTGGCCAGGAGCAGGGTGGCCAAGTCGAGCAAGATCTGCCGCAGGCTGAACAGGCGTGACTTCATGGGGCTTGGGCCGTTTCCGATGAGTGCAGGCCGCCGGGAGGCGGCTAGATTGCGTTGATTCTTTTCGGATTAGCCCAAACTTGGCTCGGCCACAAGGCGCGCGTGCCGGCAGCACCTTATCAGAACCTGTTTACGACTTGCTGCGCGTCGTGAGGCGTCAGACGGCGAGCACCGCTTCGAAATGCTCATGTACCACGTGTACATTCCGCTTTCTCAGCGGTTTTCACCTTGCTTAGTCCTTGCACTAGAGATTTTGAACAGGAGATTAAACGGCCATGAAGCGCGCCAGCGGCGTGGCGCTCCAGTCCACGCTGTCCAGCAGGTTCTTGACGATGAGCCCCAGCTCGGTGTCGCCCTCAATCAGCAGTTTGCGGTGGAAAAACAGCGTGTCCGGGTCTTCCTCGCGCAGCATCATCCGGGCGAAGTCGGCCAGCGTGGCGGAGAGCTGCAAATCAGGCGCTTCGTCGTCCTGGTCGCGGCGGAAGCCTTGCTCGTCGGCGCGGAAGCGCAGGGTCAGGCCGGCGTCCAGCACGCGAATGGCGAAGCGGCGGCCGGTCAGCAGCGCCATGTCCGCCGGCAGTACGCCGCGCCGGGCCAGTTGATTGAGGCTGGCGGCCAGCAGCCAGGCCGGCGGCGCGGCCGGCAGCCGGGACAGCAGCGCGGCGGCGGCGGAGGGCAGGGCGAGATCAGGAATGCGCATGGGAGGCTCCTATGGCTTGATTGCCGGCCTGGCCGCGCCAATAGCCGTCCACCAGTTCGGCGTCGGCATGGAGTCCGCTGGCGGCTTGCAGCGTGTCCGGGTCGGCGCCGTCCAGCGCTTGGCGGAACAGGGCGACGACGTCGCCGGTGGCGCGCGACTGCGGACTGACGCGCACGGCGTCGACGCCGATGGCGGCCAGGCCGCGTAGATGCGGCAGCAGGCTGTGGCAGCCGGCGGACAGGGTCTGGATGCCGTTGAGGGTGAGGAAGTCCTGCTGGTCCTGGGTGCGCATGGTCAGCCCGTCCGGGTGTTCCAGGCAGCGGAACTGGCAGTCATCCTTGCTCAGATTGTAATGACGGGCGGTGAAGCAACGCGCGGACAGCGCCAGCGGCAGCTTGCCCCAGGCGAACAACTCGGTGGCGATGGGCGCGCCGATCTCGGCGTAGCGGGCCAGCAGTTGAGCCAAGGTGGCGCGGTCCATTTCCACCGGCGGCACCCAGCGCTCGGCGCCCCAGTCGCGGATCAGCTTCAGGGTGTCGGCGTTGTAGATGTTGAGATGCGGGCCGGCGACGAAGGGCAGGCCGTGTTCCCGCGCCAGCTTGATCGAGCCCAGATCGTTGGCCTCCAGCGCGATGTCGCCGTTGGCGGCCAATTGGCGCGCGCGGCGCAGATCGGATTCGCTCTCCAGCAGCGCCTGGCAGCTGAGGGTGACGCGTTTGCCGGCGGCGGCCAGGTCGCGCGCCAAGGAGATCCAGTCCTGCGGCCGCATCTGCTGGCGGCGCGAGCACACCACTTCGCCCAGATAGATCCGGTCCAGCGGCCAGTCGGCGGCGGCGGCGTAGAAGTCCAGCAGGGTGTCGCGCGGCCAGAAGAACAGCACCGGGCCCAGCGTCAATTGCAGATTAAGGCTTGTCATTGGCGGTTTTCCATGGGGGCGGCGCTCATTTCCACGGCCGGTTGTAGGCGCCCAGCGTTTGCTGTTGCCCTTCCGACACTTTGTTCAGCGCCTGGTGCCAGGCCGGGCGCGCCTGGAAGCGCGCGCCGTCGCGGCCGGCGGCGTCCAGCGCTTCGCGCAGCGCTCGCGTCACCTGAGCCACGTAGGCCGGGCTGCGCTGGCGCCCTTCCACCTTGATCGCGGCGACGCCGCTGGCGATGATTTGCGGCAGCATGTCCAGCACATTGAGGCTGGTGGGTTCTTCCAGCGCGTAATAGGTTTCGTCGCGAACCTGGAAACGGCCCTTGCACAGCGTGGGGTAGCCGGCGGGTTCGTCGTCGCGGTAGCTGTCGATCAGGATGTGGTTGAGGCGGGCGTTCATGCGCTGCCCGTCCGGCTCCCAGCGCACAAACTTGGCCGGCGAGCACACCCCGTGTGTGTTGGGCGATTCGCCGGTGGCGTAGCTGGACAGCTGACAGCGGCCTTCCACCATCACGCACAGGCTGCCGAAGCCGAAGACTTCGATCTCGACGTCGGTGTGTTCGATCACGTGGCGCACCTGATCCAGGGTCAGCACCCGAGGGAGCACCGCGCGGCGGATGCCGAACATGTCGCGCGCCAGATTGATGGCTTCGTAATTAGTGGCCGAGCTTTGCACCGACATGTGCAGGCGCAGCTCAGGGTGGCGTTCTGCTGCATAGGCCATCAGGCCCAGGTCGGCCAGGATCAGCGCATCGGCGCCCAGCGCCGCGCCCTGGTCCACCGCCGCGCGCCAGCGGCCGGCATCGGCGCCTTGGGCGAAGGTGTTGATCGCCAGCAGCACTTTGCGGCCGTGGCGATGCGCGTAGGCGATGCCTTCGCGCGCGCTGGCGTCGTCGAAATTCAGCCCGGCGAAGTTGCGGGCGTTGGTCTGGTTTTTAAGGCCCAGGTAAACGGTGTCGGCGCCGTTGTCCACCGCGGCCTTGAGCGCCGGCAGGCTGCCGGCGGGGCAGACCAGCTCGGGCAGGGATGTGTGCAGAGCCATCTTGGTCGGTCCGGTTTAAAACCCGCCGACGATAACAAGCCCCGCGTCGCGGGGCCTTGTTCTGGGTCAAGCGCAGGCGGAGGGCCTAGAAGAAAGGGAAGACCATCTTGGTCTTGGCCACCAGCACAATGTAGAACACCGTCGCCAGCGCGCAGAGGAAGGCGATCAAGCGGGTTTGCGGGGTTTTGCCGCGGCGCAGCGCGATGGTGCCCAGCGCCACGTAGAGCACCAGGCCGACGATCTTGGCCAGCAGCCAGGGGCTTTGCAGAATGGGCCAGCCGCCCATGACCACCAGCGCGATGGCACAGCCCAGCAGCAGGGTGTCGACGACGTGGGGCAGGATGCGCACCGGCTTCAGCGCCAGGATGTGCTGTTTGCCGCCCAGCATCAGGCCGCCGCGCACGGCGAACAGCATGATCGAGAGGTAGGCGAAGCCCATGTGGGCGTGTTTGACGATCAGATAAGGGTACATAGGCGTCCGGAAGTTAAAAAACTGTTCAATGTCCGCTGCGCTTGGTGAAACCTTGGGCAAGCTCTAGGGGGTGAGTGCGCTTAACGATAGCGCGCCCATAATACCCGGGCCGCGCCCGTTTGCGGGTTCGGCGTGCCGCCGCCTTCGCCCGGCAAACCGTTCTGACCGCTGATGTCGATCACGGTTTCCGCGCCCAGGCTGTTCAGCGGTCGGGAGGGCGGCGGCGCGCCGGGCGGGCGGCTTTGAAGCCCCGCGCTGACCGGGCCGAAGATATGCGTGCTGCCGGCGGTGTCCAGGGTGTCGCCGGCCAGTACCGCGCCGTGGATGCGGTTGCTGGCGCCCAGCCGGATTTTGCCGCCGCCGAAGGCCTGGGCGACGTTGTAGCCGCCGGCCAGCAGGGCGATGCCGAGCAGCGGGGATTCACGCAGCGAGTTCCGGTCCGCGCCGCAATGGTTCAGCGGATAGACGTCCGGGAAGTCCGGGCTGCGGCACACGCGCGCCGCGCCGGCCTGACGCAGGCTCCACAGTTCCACATTGCTGCTGGTTTCGATGTGGCCGGTGGCGAGAATGGCGTTATCCAGCCGGCCGTACAGCGACAGATTGCCTTCGAACAACGCCACGCCGGGCAGCATGCCCTGAGGCGGCTTGAGGCGCAGCAGCCATTGCTGTGTGGTGCTGCCGGACAAGCAGCTCTCCGCGTCGCTCTCGCATAGTCGCAAGGCCGGCTGGCCGGCCACCGGGGCGCAGCGCTTGCCGTCGGCCTGCAAGGCCGGGCATAGATCGTTGCGCTGCCAGTCGTCGGTCCGCTGCCGGCCCAGCCGGTAGACCGCGCCGTCCGGTACGCCGGCCACGTGTTGCAGCCGGACGCGGATGCGCTGCAAGGCGTCGGAGGAACGGTCCGCCGCATCCCAGTAGACGATGAGGTTGGCGGCATCGCGGTAATCGTTGGCGTTGATGCGGGTCGCGCCCAGTCGGAACTCGGGCACCGGTTCCAGCGGCACTTTCAGCCCGGCCTGATGGCGTACCCGCACGGTGTTCGGCGGCGCTTGGCGCGGTTGGCCGGCGGCGTCGAAGATCGGCGCGCCGTTGTGGGTGAAGGCGCCGCCGATGAGGCCGTCGTCGATGTTGGCGTTGCCGCGGCTGTCCAGCAGGCCCTGGGCGCGCAAGGCGTTTAGCCGATTGCTGCTGCTGGTGCGCACATCGCCTTGGCTCAGCAATTGCGCGGAAACGGCGACGTTGCCGGCCAGGGTCACGTCGCCGATGGCGGCCAGCCGGCCCACCCGTTCGCCGCTGCTGCCGATCGCGCCGTTGGCGGCGGCGGTTTCCACGTCGCTGCCGCTGCCCATGACGATGTTGCCGCGCGCTTTCAGCGTCAGGAACTGGCCGCTGTTGACGCGGATGTCGCCGTTGCTCCACAGGCTGAGCGGGGCCTGGCCGTCGCCGCGGGCCGGATTGCCCTGGAACAGGATGTCGCCGGTGGCCTGGATCGCGCTGACGCCGCTCAGGCTGCCGCTGGTGTCCACCGCACCCTCCACTTGCAAGAGCGCGTCCTTGGCGCCGGTGACCACAATATTGCCGCTGGTGGACAGGCCGCCGCGGATTTGCGCCGCGGCGTTGGCGGCCGGTGGTGGCGGCGCGCCGTTCAATTGGTAGACCACTTCCAGCGTCACCGTGGCGTCGCCGCTGCGGGCGGTGATCCAGGCGGCGACCTTGTCGTCTTCGATCACGGCGCCGGCGGCGCGCGGCGCCGGCAGCAGCTTGATCTGGAGAGCGTCGGCCAGCGCCTGGCTTTCCAGCGGCAAGCTGGCGCGGTCCAGGCTCAGCGCCGCGCCGTCCCGTTCCAGCGCCTTAATTTGCGCCGGCGTCAGCGCCGACAGGTATTGCCGCACCAATTCCGCGCCTGTCCAGGCGCGCCACTGCGCTTCGCTATTGCCGCGCAAGGAGCGGGTCAGTTCCTGCTGGCCACGCAGGTGGTGCATGCCGCCCAGGGCCAGCGCGGTCAGGGCCATGCCGGTGAGCAGCACCATCAGTACCGCGGCGACGCCGCGTTGCCGGCGCGGCGGGAGGGGGCGGGCCTTCATGCGGGGGCCGCCAGATTGGTCAGACAGCTGGCGAAGCTGCGGCTCTCGCCTTGTTGCGCGTTGTCGTAGTTGAGCAGCAGTTGGGGAAAGGTCTGGCTGGCCGCCGTTGCCGCCGCATAGGGCCAGCAGGGCTGTTCCAGCCGCAAAGCCATGTTGAGCCTATGGCGCGGCGGCAGCGGCCCGGTCAGCGCCCGTGCCCGCCATTGCGAAGGCTGGCTTAGCGCGTCTGAGATGACGGCGCAGTCGTCGGCTTGCAGCTGGTACACGACGCTGTTCTGCCCGGCCTCGCCCAGCCGGGCCACGCCGCGGCAGGCGTAAGCGCCGGCGTCCAGCTGCGGGCGATAGCGCCACACCACGGCGTTGGCGCTGCCGGAGGCCACCGGCGCGGCGCTGAGCGCGGTGACGGCGCCGTCGGCGTCCAGGCGCAAATCGCTTATCGACAGCAGCTGCAGGTTCTGTTCGCGGCCGCCGCCGGCGCCGAAGCCGGCTTCCTGCGCCTGCTGCTGCACGCTAAGCAAGGCCGCCATCAACTGGCTGTCCCGCTGCGCCAGTTTGGCGCTGCCTTGGTCCGGGTCGAACACGCTGCGCGCAGTCTGTCGATACAGAGTCAGCATCGCCAGCGTGGTGATCAGCGCCAGCAGCATGCCGATCAAGAGCTCCAGCAGGCTAAAGCCAGAGGCGAGTTTATTCATGATTGCTCAGGCTTAGGGTGGACGAGGCCGCATCCCGCAGTTGCAAGGTTTGGCCGCGCAGCGCGGCCTTGGCGGAGATCTTGGCGCCGCCGTTTTGCGCTTGGCCGCGCAGCGTCACCGCGGGCGTGGAACGGCAGGCCAGCCGCGCAGTGGCGCTGACGCCGCTGGCCAGCGGCCAGTCGTCGGCGCTGTCGCAGGGCAGGCCGCCCTGTTGCAGCTGTTCCCGCGCCTTGCTTAGGGCCAGCGCGTGCTGTTGCAACTGCTGTTGGCTGCCCAGACTCCGCACATTGACGAAAACGATGCCCAGGCCGGTCAGCATCAGCAGCAACATGGCGATCAGGCTTTCCAGCAGGCTGACGCCGCTTTGCGCCTTATAAGTCACCGCTGAGCTCCTGTTGAGTCCCGCGAATGCAGTAAACCGGCCGCGTGCCGCAGACTACGCCGGCCGCTTGCGTCGCCAGCGGCTGGCCCTGGTTGTTCAAGGCCAGGCATTGCGCGGCGGGCGTCGTCAGGCAGCTTGTCCCCAGCGTCACCGGGCGGGGCGCGGCGGCGCGCCACAGCGCCGCGCCGTGGCAGCGCTCGCCCTGGGTACCGCTGGCCGGCGCGCCGGCGAATACGCATAACTGGCCTTCGGCGCTGGACATCAACACCGCGGCCGCCTGGTCCGGCGGCGCCGCCTGCGGGTTGCTCAGCGCCGCGGCCTGGGTTTGGGCGTAGGCCCGCGCCAACTGGCTGCGGCCCAGCGCCAGTTTGTGGGCGTCGCTCCAGCCTTGCGCCAGCGGCACGCTGAGCAGCGCCAACAGGCTGATCAGCGCCAGCGTCGCGCACAATTCCATCAGGGTCAGCCCGCTTTGGCGGCGGGGTTGGGTCACCATTGGGTCCGGCAGTCGGCGCTGCTGGTGTTGGCGCTTTGATCCGCGCCGTCGAGCTTCAGCACGCAGCCGGACAGCTGCGGGCTGACGCCGCTGGCGGTGAGCAGGAAGCTGCCGCCCTGGGGTTGGTAGCGATAGTTGAATTCAGGCTGCGCCGGCTGCCAGCTGTTGTTGCCCAGCGCGGCGCGGATGGCGCTGGCGTTGTCCGCGCTGGCGGTGGGGTAAGCCAAGTGCAGCAGTTTGTGATTTTCCAAGGCCAGGCTCAAGGCCATCAGGTCGCTCTTGGCGGTATTGGCCTTGGCGGCCTGCACGTGGCGCTGGTAGGACGGCACCGCCACCAAGAGCAGGATGCCGACGATGGCGGCCACCACCATCATCTCGATCAGGGTGAAGCCGGAATGGCCTTGAGGCCGGACGAATGCGCTCACGACATCGCCTTGTTAAATAAACGTCATATTTTAGCGTTATTGGATCCATATTGGTATTGATTGGCATCAATATGCTTTGTAAATATCCTGTCGAGATGCAAGCCGCCGCCGATACGTTGCGGCTCGGCATAATCTGCCGCGCGCGGCGCATGCGGTCGATCCGGGCCGCGGATGCTACACTTGGCCTGATTTCACCACCCGTCGATTCCCTCATGCTGCTTCTTTACCAGTCCAACCGCTTGGAGCAATTGGGCCAGCTGTTTTGCGGCATGAGCCAGAGCTTGCCGCTGTCTGATCCCTTCGCGCCGGAAACCGTGATCGTGCAGAGTCGCGGCATGGGGCGCTGGATCACGCTGGACCTGGCGCGCAGCAACGGCGTGGCCGCCAATCTGGACTTTGTGTTGCCGGCGGCCTTCGCCTGGAGGCTGATGCAGCGGGTGATGCCGGAGCTGCCGCGCAAGTCCTCGTTTGCGCCGGAAGTGCTGAGCTGGCGGCTGATGGAGCTGCTGCCCACGCTGGAGGGCGAGCCTTTTCTCGCTCTGTCGCGCTATCTGGAGGGCGGCGAGGCCGCCTGTTTCGAGCTGGCCGGCAAAGTGGCGGACATCTTCGACCAATACTTGGTGTTTCGGCCGGATTGGATCCGCGGTTGGGAGGCCGGCCAGTTGCAGGACTTGGGCGAGGACGAAGCCTGGCAGGCCGCGCTGTGGCGGCGGCTGGCCGACAGCGATTCCAGCCGCCATCGCGTGCGCATGCTGGATGAATTCTTCGCCGAACTGAAGGCCGAGCACTTGCCGGAACGAGTGACGCTGTTCGGCATCGCCAGCCTGGCGCCCATGTATCTGGCCCTGGTCAAGCGCCTGTCCCAACTCACCGACGTCTGCCTGTTCACCCTCAATCCCTGCGAAGCGTATTGGGGCGACATCGTCGACGCACGCCGCAAGCTCAAGCTGCGGCAAAAGGGCGATTTGTTCGCCACCGAGGGCCATCCCTTATTGGCCTCCTTGGGCAAACAGGGGCGTGATTTTTTCGAGTTGATCGCCGAAGACAGCGAACTGGACGCGCGCCCCTTGTTCGACGCCCCGCGCGGCGATGCGCTGCTGGCGAGGCTGCAACGCGACATCCTGCAATTGAACGACCCCAAGGACGCGCCGCGGCCGCTGGCGGCGGACGACGAGTCGGTGCAGATCCACGCCGCCCACGGGCCGATGCGCGAATTGGAGGTGTTGAAAGACCGCTTGCTGGCGATGTTCCGCGACGACCCGAGTCTCAATCCCGCCGACGTGGCGGTGCTGACGCCGGACATCAATAGCTACGCGCCCTATATCGACGCCGTATTCGGCGCCCGTCCGCAGGAGGACGCGGCGCCGGATATCCCTTACAGCATCGCCGACCGCCGCATCGCGCGGGAAGAACCGTTGCTGGCCAGCTACGCCGCCTTGCTGGATCTGGCGGACTCCCGCTTCGCCGCCGATCAGGTGCTGGCCTTGCTGGACGCGCCGGCTCTGCTGCGCCGCTTTGGCTTGGACGACGCCGACGTGCCCTTTGTGCGTCAATGGGCGCGGGAAGCCGGCATCCGCTGGGGGCGGGACGCCGCGCACAAGGCGGCGCTGGGCTTGCCGGCGGATCCCGTGTTTACCTGGCGCTGGGGTCTGGACCGGCTGCTGCTGGGCGCGGTGTTGCCGCCGGCCTTGGCCGGAGACGACAGCGGCCTGTACGCCGGCCTGCTGCCGCATAGCAGCGCTCAGGGCCAGCTGGCGGAAGCGCTGGGGCGTTTCGCCGCTTACTACAGCGAACTGGAACGGGCGGCGGAGGAATGGGCGCTCCCGGCCAGCCCTGCGCGGTGGGCGGAGCGGCTGCAGCAGGCTTGCGAGCGTTTGTTCGACGCCGACGCCGACGACGAGAAAGCGCTGGAAGTCCTGCGCGGCGCGCTGGCGGAATTGGCGGAGGACGCGGAGCTGGCCGGTTTTGAACAGCAGGTGGGCTTGCCGGTGGTGCGGGACTGGCTCAAGCGCAAGCTCACGCTGGCCTCTCCGCTGGGCTTTCTTTCCGGCGGCGTCACCTTCTGCGCGATGGTGCCGATGCGCTCCATTCCCTTCCGCGTGCTGTGTCTGATCGGCATGAACGATGGCGCTTACCCGCGCGACGAACGCCCGGTCAGCTTCGACTTGGTGGCGCGCCATCCGCGCCGCGGCGACCGCTCGCGGCGCTTCGACGACCGCTATCTGTTTCTGGAGGCCATCCTCTCCGCGCGCGAAAAACTGTACTTGTCCTATGTGGGGCAGTCCGCCCGCAGCGGAGAAACCCTGCCGCCGTCGCCGCTGATCGCCGAGTTGCTGGACTGCTTCTCCGCCATGTGCGGCCAGGATCTCGGCCGGACCTTGACGGTGCGCCATCCGCTGCAGCCATTTTCGCCCGCCGCCTACGACGGCGCGGATCCGCGGCTGGCCAGTTTCGAGCCCACCTTCGCCGCGGCCTTGTCGCAGCCGGAGGCCGCGCCGCGTTCCTTCGCCGGCGTTTTGCCGCCGGCGGCGCTCAGCGGCGTGGTCAATCTGCATGATTTCATCCGCTTCTGGCGCAATCCGGTGCGCGCCTGGCTGGCGGACCGGCTCGCCATCCGTCTGTTTGGCGGCGACGAGGAATTGCCGGTGCGCGAGCCCTTCGCCGTGGACGGCGACGCCAGCCAGGCGGTGCGCAGGCAACTGGTGGACGCCATGTTGCACCGCCGTCCGCAAGCGCCGGTGCGCGAGCGCGTCGCCGCCGCCGGCCTATTGCCGCCGGCCGCGCTGGGCCGGGCCTGGCTGGTGGAGGAAGCGCGTTCCAGCGTCAAGCTGGCGGCGCGGCTGCCGGCCGCTCTGAGCCGGGACGTTCTGCCGCCGCAGCCGGTCCATCTGCACGCGGCCGGTCTCACCCTGGTGGGCGAGCTCACCGGGCTGCGTCCCGAAGGTCAGCTGGACTTTGTCGTCGGCAAGATCAACGCCGCTCAGCGCGTGGCCCTGTGGCTGAGCCACCTGATTCTGTGCGCGGCGCGGCCGCCGGGCGTGGCCTGCCGCACCGTCTGTTACGACGATGCCGGCAGCCTGCTGTTGGAGGACGAGCCGGAGGCCTTGGCCTTGCTGGAGCCGTGGCTGGCGCGTTGGCGTCAGGGGCAGGATCAGCCCTTGCCCTGGTTCGGCCGCACTAGTTGGGCTTACGCCGAGGCCTTGGCCGCGGAGCCGGAGCGGCGCGACAAGGCGATGCAGAAGGCGCTGGAGAAGTGGGATCCAAGCTTTGTCCGCGAAGGCGGCATGGCGCAAAAGGACGAGGCCGCGATCGCGCTGGCCTTTCGCCATCAGCAGCCGCTGGACGATCCTCTGTTCGCGCAACTGGCGGAAACACTGCTGCTGCCGCTGGCGGAACGGCTACAGGGCGGCGGCGAGGATTGAGGCGGCCGACCCGGCTTATTCCTCCGGATACGGCGCTTCGAAGTGTTGCTGGTACAGAGCCTGGATTGAGCCGTCCCGCCGCATGCCGGTCAAGGCTTGCTGAAAGGCGTCCACCACCGGCCGCGGCACGCTGCTTTTGCTGAAGATGAAATAGGCGCCGCCGATATTCCAGACCGGGGCGAGCGGCACGATCTCCGGTCCCGCAGGCTGGGCCTGCAGCGCCGCGCGCAGGGTGGCGCTATTGGCCAGCAACAGGTCTAGCCGCTTGGCCCGCAGTTTTTGGATATTGATGTCCAGCGTCGGCCCGATGTCCACGCTGACCGTGGGTGGCGGCAGTTTCAGCCAGGCGTCGATGTTCGCCCCGTAGCTGTCGCCGCGGGTGACGCCGAGGATGAGCTGGCCGTGCTTGCCCAGGTCCTCCAGCCGGTGCGTCGGCCATTGCGCGGCGCGGCTGCGCAGGCCCCACAAACGCACGGTGGTGGGGCTGTAGGCCCAGACGAAGCGGGCGAAAGATTCGCGCTCAGGCGTTTTCAGCGCTTCCATCGCCAAGTCCACCAATCCGTTTTTCAGGCTCAGCAAGGTGCGCGGCCAGGGCATTTGCTGATAGTTGAGTCGGCAGCCGGTCCGGCGCGCGGCTTCGTTGAGCACGGCGACGGAGTAGCCGTCCAGCTGTTGGCGCGCGGACAGGTAGTGGTAAGGGGGCCAACTGTCCCAGCCTACGCTCAACTCCCGGCTGCAGATGCTGACGGCCGGCTGAGGCGCGGCCAGGACCGGTCCGGCGCATAGCGCCGCGGCAGAGGCCAGGCCGTGGACGGCGAGGCGGAAAAGTCGGCGCATGGCGAGGCTCCGGCGGGGGATGCTTTACTATAGCCGGGCGAAGGCTGGGGATAACTTTGCGTAGTCGTGCGGATCTGTGGATAAACGGGAAGGGGCCGAAGACGGCGGGAATGCGAAAAGGGTCAGCTTGCGCTGACCCTTTTCATTTTGGTGGCGAATCAGGGACTCGAACCCCGGACCTGCGGATTATGATTCCGTCGCTCTAACCGACTGAGCTAATTCGCCGTGAAGACTTGTCGAAAACAACTCTTCGCAAACTGTGGTGGCGAATCAGGGACTCGAACCCCGGACCTGCGGATTATGATTCCGTCGCTCTAACCGACTGAGCTAATTCGCCACGTTTTCGATGCACGAGTGCACCGAGACGCGAAATATACGCAGCCGAAAGCAGGCTGTCAACAAGATTCTCGCGGCGGCCGGCTTACAGGGTGTAGCAGCGGTCGCCGCGCAGGAAACCGCTCCAGTCTATGCTGATGTTTTTGCCGAAGCCTATGGCCTTGAACAACTCACCCATTTCCGACGGAGACAGCAGCTTCTGCACCGCGGCGGCGTGCGGCAGATAGCCGGCGGCGTCGGCCGGGTCCAGTTGCTCCAGCAATTGGGTGATGCCGGCGTTGATCAGGAATTGAGCCTGGGTGGTGTAGCCGATCAGGTCCAGGCCGGCGTCTATGCCGGCCTGGGCCACCGCGCTGAAATCGACGTGGCAGGTCAAGTCCATCAGGCCGGGCAGGAAGAAGGGATCGTCCACGGTATGGTGGCGGTAATGGCCTATCAGCGTGCCCATATGGCGCTGCGGGTGATAGTACTCGGCAGCGGGGAAGCCGTAATCCAGCAGCAGCACGGCGCCGCGCGCCAGCTTCCGCGCCAGGGTGTGGAGGAAACCGATATTGGCCGGGCTGATTTCGGAAACATAGTCGTCGTGACGCGGCTGGATGGCCTGGGCCAGTTGCAGTAGTTGCGGGTCTTCGATGGCGCGGTCCGCCCAGACGAAGCGTTCGCCGTCCAGCCCCACGCCGCGCTGTTGCGGTTCGGGGGTCCAGTGGATCAGCTCGCAGGGCATGGCGTCCAGCACTTCGTTGCCGATGATCACGCCGTCCAGTTGCTCCGGCAACTGATCCAGCCACTGCACGCGCTCGGCCAGATGAGGCAGCGCCTGGCGGATATTGTGTTGCTGGCGCTCGATCAGGTCCGGCGACAGGTCGACGATGCAATAGCGTTCCGGCAGCGCGTCCAGCGCTTGCAGTTCGCCGAGGATGTCGATGGCGAGCTTGCCGGTGCCGGCGCCGAATTCGTAGAGAATGTTGGCGGTTTGCGGCAGCAGCTCCGCCAGCTGGCGCGCCAGCGCGCGGCCGAACAAGGCGCTCATTTCCGGCGCGGTGGTGAAGTCGCCGGCCGCGCCCAGTTTACGGCTGCCGGCGACGTAGTAGCCGAGGCCGGGCGCGTACAGCGCCAGTTCCATGTAGCGGGAGAACGGCATCCAGCCGCCGCGCTGGCGGATTTCCGCCTGGATGGCGTGGACAAGGCTTTGGCTGATGGCCAGCGCGTCGGCGCTGGCGGCGGGTAAGGTGGTCATGGCGGTCATCCTGCTACAATGTGCCGCGATTGTGGTGGAAACTGAGGGACAGGAGAAGAGGGTGAGCGGATTTTACCGTTGGATGGCCGGCTGCGCGGGCGGCCTGTTGCTGGGGCCGGCGCTGGCGGCGCCGCAGTGGACGGTGAGCAAGCCGTATCCGGACAACCCCTTGCAGGTGGCCAGCCTGGACGGCGAGGCGACGGTGGGGCGCAGTCGTTTTCCGGCGAGGCTGGAGCTGGCCTGCCGGGCCGACAGCCCGCCGCTGCGGCTGTCGCTGCATGTGTCCGACCAACTGGGCGGTTGGGACGTGCGTCCGTTCGAGGGACCGGGCGGCCTGGGCGAGCGCCGCAAGCTGAAACTGAGCGTGAGCGGGCTGCGCCGCAGCATGGACAGTCATTTTGCCGGCTGGTACGAGGCGAGCGGCCGCTTTGTGTTCGAGTGGCCGTCGCGGGGCGAGTTCTTCGCCTGGCAATCCGCCACGCACAAGGAGCTGCTGGTGACGATAGACGGCGCCAGCCGCAAGCACGGCAAGCTGGTGGCGCGTTTCGCCTTGCCGCAGTCCGGCCAGGCTCTGGCGGTGGCCCAGCCCTGCATGGGCAAGAAGTGAGCTGCGCCGGCGTCATCGCGGCGCAACGCGTGTATGGGAGCCTGCGGCGGCAGGCGGCGATTCAGAGGAGCGGGAATGGCGGATCAGGGGACGACAGGGGAACAGCGAGTGGCGCTGATCAGTGGCGCGGCGCGGCGCGTGGGCGCGGGCATCGCCCGCCATTTGCATGCGCGCGGCCTGCGGGTTGTGCTGCACTATCGCGGTTCGCGCGGCGAGGCGGAAGCCTTGGCGGCGGAGTTGAACGCGGCGCGGCCGGACTCCGCGCGGCTGCTGCAGGGCGATTTGCTGGACACGGCGGCGTTGCCGGCGCTGGCGGCGCAGGCGGTGGCGGCGTTCGGACGGCTGGACGGCTTGGTGAACAACGCGTCCAGTTTCTTCCCCACCGAGGTGGGCCGGATCGACGAGGCGGCCTGGCATGATCTGATGGGCAGCAATCTGAAGGCGCCTTTATTCCTGTCCCAGGCGCTGGCGCCCGAGCTGGCCAAGCGTCGCGGGGCCATTGTCGGCATCGCCGATATCCATGTGGAGCGGCCGATGGCTCGGCACGTGGTTTACAACCTGGCCAAGGCCGGCCACGCCCAGCTGATTCGCAGCCTGGCGATAGAGCTGGCGCCGACGGTGCGGGTCAACGGCGTTTCGCCCGGGGTGAATCTGTGGCCGGAGGACGACGCCTCTTTCGATGCGGCGGAGCGCGCGGCGATAGAGGCCAGCATTCCCCTGCGCCGCACCGGGGTGCCGGAAGACATCGCCCAGGCAGTGGCTTTCCTGCTGTTGGACGCCGGCTACGTTACCGGCCAGATTCTGGCGGTGGACGGCGGCCGCAGCGTGGTGTTGTAGGCGCGGGAGGGGTTGGCCGCGCCCGCGCCATATTCGTCGTCATGGATTTTGCCGCGGAAAAACAGTAAAATCTCCTGTTTTTCAATTTCTTAGCCGTACTCCATGTCCGAAGCAAGCAGCGTCCTCGACGACAAGGCCAAAAAGGCCGTGTTTGAAGGCAATAAACTGGCCAAGCGCCTGCGCCACCATGTGGGTGACGCCATCAATGACTTCAATATGATAGAAGAGGGCGACCGCGTGATGGTCTGCCTGTCCGGCGGCAAGGACAGCTATACCTTGCTGGACATTCTGCGCGGCTTGCAAAAGTCCGCGCCTATCGATTTCTCCATCGTGGCGGTCAATCTGGACCAGAAACAGCCGGGCTTCCCCGAGCACGTGCTGCCGGAATACCTGGACGCCATCGGCGTGGAGTACCGCATCGTCGAAGAAGACACCTATTCCATCGTCAAGCGGCTGGTGCCCGAAGGCAAGACCACGTGCAGCCTGTGTTCGCGGCTGCGTCGCGGCATTCTCTACCGCGTCGCCGACGAATTGGGCGCGACCAAGATCGCGCTGGGTCATCACCGCGACGACATCCTGCACACTCTGTTCCTGAACATGTTCTACGGCGGCAAGCTGAAGTCCATGCCGCCCAAACTGGTGTCCGACGATGGCCGCCACATGGTGATCCGCCCGCTGGCGTATTGCCGCGAGAAGGACATCGAACGCTACGCCGCGCTGCGCGAATTCCCCATCATTCCATGCAGTCTGTGCGGCTCGCAGCCCAATCTGCAGCGCCAAGTGGTCAAGGAAATGGTCAACGACTGGGACCGACGCTTCCCCGGCCGGCTGGAGAGCATGTTCCGCTCGCTGCAAAATGTGGTGCCGTCCCACCTGGCCGACACCGCTTTATTCGACTTTGCCGGCCTGAAGACCGGCGACGCGCCGTTTGAAGGCGGAGACACCGCTTTCGACAAGGAAGAATTCCGCGATCCGCCGCCGCCGAGGGACGACGAGGCGGAAGCGGCGCCGAAGAAGCGCACCATCAGCATTCTGGATTCGCGCAGTCCGGCGAGCGAGGGCTCCGGCTGTGGCGCGTAGAGCCTTGCATCCGTTCCGCCGCCGCGTGCGCGCCGCTGTGGATGAAATGCCGGAGGTGGAGATATCGGAGGCCGGCAATATCCGCTCTCTGCATCTGGGCTCGGAAACCATACAGAGTTCGATGGACCTGGATGAGCCCGCCGAACTGGTGTTGTCGTATAGCCGGGCGATGATGGGTTTTCTGCTGTGGAACGACGAGCCGCAGCACATTTTGCAGATTGGGCTGGGCGGCGGTTCGCTGGCGCGCTTCATTGATGAGTATCTGCCGGACGCGGTCAGCGTGGCGGTGGACATCAATCCCCAGGTGATCGCGGTGGCGCGGGCTTTTTTCCAGTTGCCGGAGGAAGGCGACTTTTTCGAGATCATCGAGGCCGACGGCGCGGACTACGTGAAAATTTTCCGCGGCTCCACCGATGCCATCCTGGTGGATGGTTTCGATGGCTTGCAGATTGTCGACGAGTTGACCACCGAGGACTTCTTTGAGGACTGCAAGCGCGCCTTGAGTCCCAAGGGGGTGTTCGTCACCAATTGGTGGAGCGGCGACAAACGCTATCAAAGCTTTGTCGAACGTTTGCTCAATGTGTTCGAAGGCCGCGTGCTGGAGCTGCCTTCCGCCAGTCATGGCAATGTGGCGGTAATGGCTTTCCGTCAGAGCCCGACGCTGACTCAATGGGAGGCCTTGAAGGAGCGGGCCGACCGGATGGAGTGCCGTTTCGGTTTGGAGTTCGGAGAGTTCGTCAATCGCTTGAAGTTGACTAATCAACACACCGCGGGCCACCTGCTGATTTGAAGCGTGCCGCCCGGCGTACATTTGCTTACTCAATGGCGGTTGGGAAGCGGCGTATAATGCCGGCATACATGCCGTCAGCGGGCGGTTAACTGCGGCCAAGGGTGTTTGCGGGACGATTTGCACCCTCAAGCTCAACTGCGAAGAGAATCCGCTTGAGCGGTTTCTGAGGCAGATCAGTACGGACAGAAACGGAAGGCGGCAAGCTGGCTTGCCGTTTGAATGAACTTTATGGCGGTGGATCGGACAGTTTAGGGCAGGCGCGGCGCGGGCGGTTTCGCTTCCGCGCCGCTAGCCGTGAACGTCGTCTGATCCGCCGCTATCGTATTTACATACTGTTGGGACTTACACCGTGATCAAGCAGCAACTGCTCAATCGGATTGCAGATAAATCCGCCGTCATCGGCATTGTGGGCCTGGGCTATGTAGGCCTGCCGCTGATGCTGCGCTTCGCCGAAGTCGGCTACAAAGTGCTGGGCTTCGATATCGACCAGGGCAAGGTGGACGCCCTGATGGCCGGTCAAAGTTATATCGAACACATCGGCGCGGACAGTATCGCCACCGCGCTGAGCCGCGGCTTCGAAGCCACCACCGATTTCAGCCGCGTGCCGGAAGCCGATACCCTGATTCTGTGCGTGCCGACGCCGCTGAACAAATACCGCGAACCGGACCTGTCCTTCGTGCTGGACACCATGGACAGCCTGGTGCCCTATCTGCGCGAAGGCCACTTGGTGTCGTTGGAGTCCACTACCTATCCGGGCACCACCGACGAAGAGCTGCTGCCGCGCATGGAGTCGCGCGGCCTGAAGGTGGGCGAAAACGCCTTCCTGGTGTTCTCGCCGGAGCGCGAAGATCCGGGCAATCCCAACTTCACCACCCGCACCATTCCCAAGGTCTGCGGCGGCGTGACCCCCGCCTGCCAGGAAATCGGCGTCGCGCTCTACGGCGCGGTGATCGACAAGGTGGTGCCGGTGTCCTCCACCCGCGCCGCGGAAATGACCAAGCTTCTGGAAAACATCCACCGCGCGGTGAATATCGGCCTGGTCAACGAGATGAAGATCGTGGCCGACAAGATGGGCATCGACATCCACGAAGTGATCCGCGCCGCGGCCACCAAGCCTTTCGGTTTCGTGCCCTACTATCCGGGCCCGGGCCTGGGCGGCCACTGTATCCCGATCGACCCGTTCTACCTGACCTGGAAAGCGCGCGAATACGGCGTCAACACCCGTTTCATCGAGCTGGCCGGCGAAGTGAACAGCAATATGCCCGACTACGTGGTGTCCAAAGTGGCGGCCGCGCTGAACCTGCGCAAGAAGTCCATCAACGGCAGCCGCGTGCTGGTGCTGGGCATCGCCTATAAGAAGAACGTCGACGATATGCGCGAAAGCCCGTCGGTGTTCCTGATGGAAAAGCTGCGCGATCTGGGCGCGGAAGTGGCTTACAGCGATCCGCACGTGCCGGTGTTCCCCAAGATGCGCGAGCATCATTTCGAGCTGTCCAGCGTGGCGCTGAGCGATGCCGCCATCGCCAGCTACGATTGCGTGCTGCTGGCCACCGACCACGACAAGTTCGACTACGCGCAGATCAAGGCGCATGCGCAGCTGGTGGTGGACAGCCGCGGCAAGTATCTGGAACCGGCTGACAATATCGTCAAGGCGTAAGCCGTCCCACGGCTTGTTCCAGTCGCTTGCAAGGCGCGGTGAAACAAGCGCCCAGGCGGGCGCATCGTTGAGATGCGCCCGCGTGTTTTGAAGGAATTTGAGGCAGAACCATGCAAACATTGCACCTTCCCCCGATTACCGACCGTAAGATCCGCTTTGCACTGGTGGGCTGCGGCCGCATCGCCCAGAATCACTTCGGCGCGCTGGAAAAGCACGCCGACCGCGCCGAGCTGATGGATGTCTGCGACATCGACCCGGCCGCTTTGAAGGCGGCGGTCGAGCGCACCGGCGCGCGCGGCCACGCCAATCTGGCCGAGATGCTGGCCAAGACCGACGCCGACATCGTTATCCTGACCACGCCGTCCGGCCTGCATCCGAGCCAGAGCATCGCCTGCTCTGAGGCTGGTTTCCACGTGATGACGGAAAAGCCGATGGCCACGCGTTGGGAAGACGGCCTGGAAATGGTCAAGGCGGCCGACCGCGCCAACAAGCATCTGTTCGTGGTCAAGCAAAACCGCCGCAACGCCACTTTGCAGCTCTTGAAGCGGGCGATGCAGGAGAAGCGTTTCGGTCGCGTCTACATGGTCAACGTCAATGTGTTCTGGACCCGGCCGCAGGAGTATTACGACGCGGCCGGCTGGCGCGGCACCTGGGAGTTCGACGGCGGCGCCTTCATGAACCAGGCCAGCCATTACGTGGACTTGCTGGACTGGCTGATCGGCCCGGTGGAAAGCGTGCAGGCTTACACCGCGACGCTGGCGCGCAATATCGAGGTGGAAGACACCGGGACCGTCAGCGTCAAATGGCGCAGCGGCGCGCTGGGCAGCATGAACGTGACCATGCTGACCTACCCGAAGAACCTGGAAGGCAGCATCACCATTTTGGGCGAGAAGGGCTCGGTGCGCGTCGGCGGCATGGCGGTCAACGAAATCCAGCACTGGGAGTTTTCTGAGCCGCACGCGATGGACGAGGACATCAAGCAGGCAAGCTACGCCACCACCAGCGTTTACGGTTTCGGTCATCCGCTGTACTACGACAATGTGATCAAGACCATGCGCGGCGAAGCCGAGCCGGAGACCGATGGCCGCGAAGGGCTGAAGTCGCTGGAGTTGTTGATCGCGATGTATCTGTCCGCCCGCGACGGCCGCCGCGTCAGCCTGCCTTTGGATTACTGAGGCCTAGGCATGATGCGGAAGATTCTGGACGGCGCGCTGTGGGGCTTGGGGTTCTGGCTGGTCGGCGGCAGTTTGATGCTGATGTTCTCGGCCTTCAACAGCCATCAGCAGGCGGGACGCCAGTCCGACGCCCGCGCGGTTCAATCCGGCGGCGTGGAAGATCAATGGTCGCGCAGCGAGAAATTATTGGCTCGCCAGGAGCAGTCCATGGCGCGCTCCGAGCAACAACTAATCCGCCTGGATAAAATTTTGGATAAATGGGAGCGGCAAAAATGAGCCAGGTTCACATCCACCCTAGCGCCATCGTAGACGAGGGCGCGCAGATCGGCGAGAACACCCGCGTCTGGCACTGGGTTCATATTTGCGGCGGCGCGCAGATCGGCGCCGGCTGTTCCTTCGGCCAGAACGTGTTCGTCGGCAACGACGTGCTGATCGGCGACAACGTCAAGGTGCAGAACAATGTGTCCATCTACGACGCGGTGACGCTGGAGGACGACGTGTTCTGCGGCCCGTCCATGGTGTTCACCAATGTCAACAATCCGCGCAGCCACGTTGCGCGCAAGCATGAATACCGCCGCACTCTGGTGAAAAAAGGCGCGTCCATCGGCGCCAACGCCACTGTCGTGTGCGGCCACACCATAGGCGAGTACGCCTTCGTCGGCGCCGGCGCGGTGGTGACCCGCGACGTGCCGGCCTACGCGCTGATGGTGGGCACGCCGGCCAAACGCATCGGTTGGATGTGCTCCTGCGGCGAGAGGCTGGCCAACGACATCGGTACCCATAGCTGCCCGGCCTGCGCCAAGCATTACGAGGTGGGCGGCAATCATTGCTCGCCGCTCAAGAACGACTGACAAGCATCTCTCCGTCGTTCCGCGTGTCGCTATATGGGCGATATCTTTCAAAAATTGATTTGGGGTTGATCCTCTTATGTCCATCCAGTTCATTGATCTGAAAGCGCAATACCAGCACCTGAAAGCCGATATCGACGCCCGCATCCACGCCGTGCTGGACCACGGCCAGTACATCATGGGGCCGGAGGTGAAGGAGGTGGAGCAGGGGCTGGCGGAATACACCGGCGCCAAGCACGCCATCGGCGTTTGCGACGGCACCAAGGCGCTGCTGATCGCGATGATGGCCCTGGACATCGGCCCCGGCGACGAGGTGATCACCACTCCGTTCACCTTTATCGCCACCGGCGAGATGATCGCGCTGCTGGGCGCCAAGCCGGTGTTCGTCGACATCGACCCCGTCAGCTACAACCTGGACCCGGCGCTGTTGGAAGCGGCGATCACGCCCCGCACCCGCGCCATCATGCCGGTGAGTCTGTACGGCCAGTGCGCTGATTTCGACGCCATCAACGCCATCGCCGCCAAACACGGCATCGCGGTGATAGAGGACGGCGCGCAGAGCTTCGGCGCCAGCCAGAACGGCAAGAAGTCCGGCAATCTGTCCACCATAGGCTGCACCAGCTTCTTCCCGAGCAAGCCCCTGGGTTGCTACGGCGACGGCGGCGCCTGCTTCACCAACGACGACGCGCTGGCCAAGAAAATGCGCGAGATCCGCGTGCACGGCCAGGATCGCCGCTATCACCATCCCGTCATCGGCCTCAACGGCCGGCTGGACACGATACAGGCGGCGGTGCTGCTGGCCAAGCTGCCTAGCTTCGCCGACGAAGTGGCGGCGCGCGAACGCATCGGCGCGCGCTACAGCGCGCTGTTGCGCGATGTGGCGCGGGCGCCGGTGATCGCCGAAGGCAACAGCCATGTCTACGCGCAGTACACCATCGAGGTGGACAATCGCGAGGCGGTACAGGCCAAGCTGAAAGAGCTGGGCGTGCCCACCGCCGTGCATTACCCGATTCCGCTGCATCTGCAGCCGGCCTTCGCCCATCTGAACCTGCCCGAAGGCAGCTTCCCGCTGTCGGAGGCCGCCGGCCGCCGCGTGATGAGCCTGCCGATGCATCCTTTCCTGGACGAAGCGACGCAAGACGCCATCGTCGCCGCAGTCAAACAGGCGCTGGCCTGAGCGCATGAGCTTGTTGCTGTTCCGCCTGCCCAAGAGCGGCTTCATCCGCCACATCATCACCCTGGTCACCGGGGCGGCGGTGGCGCAGGTGATTCCGTTGTTGGTGTCGCCGCTGATCACCCGCCTGTACAACCCGCACGAGGTGGGGGTGCAGGCGGTTTACGTCTCCTGGCTGTCCACGCTGGCGGTGCTGGCCACCGCGCGTTACGAGATGGCCATCGTGTTGCCGGCGGAGGAGAGGCGGGCCAGCAATCTGATGGGCTTGTCCATCGCTTGCGCATTGGCCCTGTCCTTGTTGGTGGGCGTGGTGGTGGCCTTTGACGGCCACGCCCATATCGCCCGCCATCTGGGCGCGCCGGAACTGGAGCCCTGGCTGCTGCTGTTGCCGCTGTCCGTCGCGCTGGCGGGCTTGATGCAAGCCTGGACCAACTGGAACAACCGTCACCGCCGCTACCAGGCCAACGCCAACGGCCGCATGCTGCAGTCCTTGAGCATGGCGGCCACTCAAGTGGGGCTGGGCTGGACCGGCGCCGGCGTTGCCGGGCTGATTCTGGGCCAGCTGGCCGGTCAACTAGGCTCTCTGTTGGCGCAAACCTGGCAGGACCTCAAGGCCCGCTTCGCTTGGCGCCATGAGCTCAGCCGCGTCGGCATGCGCGAGGTGGCGCGCGCCTATATCGAGTTTCCCAAGATCAACGCGCCGCACGCCTTGAGCACCGCCTTGCTGGATTCGGCGACCTTGGTGGCGCTGACCATGCTGGCCGGCACCGCCTCGGTGGGCTTCTACGGCCTGATGATGCGTGTGTTGAAGCTGCCGGCGGCGCTGATCGGCCAGGCGGTGGCGCAGGTGGCCTACCGCGAGCTGGCCGACGCCCGCAATCAGCGCCTGCCGCTGCGTCCCATTCTGCGCAAGATGATGTTGACGCTGGGCGGCATGGCCTTGCTGCCCTTCCTGGTGATACAACTGGCCGGGGAGCCTTTGTTCTCGCTGGTATTCGGACAAAACTGGGCCACCGCCGGCCGCTATGCGGAGGCGATGTCGCTCTATATCCTGTTCCACTTCGTTGCCTCGCCGCTGGGCATGGTGCCGCCGGTGATCAATCGCCAGCGCCAGGCCTTCCTGTGGTCTTTGCTGCAGGCTGTGTTGTTCCTGGGCACGATGTGGGTCGGTTTCGCGCTGTGGAACGACGCGGTGGCCACCTTCCAATTGGTCTCGGTGGTGATGGCCGCTTACTTCCTGGCTTATTTTTCATGGCTTTACAAGGCAGCCCGATGAATTGGCACGCTCTATTCAGCCGCATCCGCTTCCGCCTGTCGGCGTGGGTGCAGCCCAGAATGGTGTATGGATTCACCCGCGGCGACGGGGTGTTCCTCAAACGCACCCGGGTGTCCAACATGACCCGCATCGAACATGTCGGCAAGCTGATGGTGGACGACAACGTCTACATCGGCCATTTCAATCTGATCGACGCCTCTGGCGGCCTGTATATCGGCGAAGGTTGTCAGATCACCAACTATGTTTCTCTGCTGACCCACTCCAGCCATGTGGCCATCCGCCTGTACGGCGACCGCTACCTGGAGAGCAACAATCACGTCGGCTATCTGAAAAAGCCCACCAAGCTGGGCCCGTACAGTTTCGTAGGCCCGCACTCGGTGCTGATGCCGGGCGTGGAGCTGGGCAAGGGCTGCATGGTGTCGGCTTACAGTTATGTGCCGGCCGGCGTTTATCCCGATTTCGCCATCCTGGCCGGCAATCCGGCACGGGTAGTGGGCGATACCCGCGAGATGGACGCCAAATGGCTGGACGAGCATCCGGAGTTGCTTCCCTTGTACGAGGCCTGGGCGCATGACTGAGCCCATGAGAGACAAGGTCGCCAGCGTTGCGGTGCTGGGTTCCGCCTCGGTGCATACCTGGCGTTTCCTGCGCGGCATCGCGCCGCATGTGGATCAATTATTCCTGGCCTGCAACGGCGAGATTCCGGCGGACGTGGCCGCCTTGCTGACCGGCAGCCTGCGCGTGGATTTCCGCCTGGCGGCGCTGGGCACGGCGGCGCGCTTGCGCGCCTGGCTGCGCGAGACGCGGCCGCAGCTGCTGCACATCCACCAGGCCAATAGCGTGGCCTGGCACGGCAGCCGCGCCGCCGCCAGCCTGGATTTGCCCATGGTGCTGACCGCCTGGGGCTCCGATGTGCTCTTGCTGCCGGACCGCAACCCGCTGATGCGGGCGATGGTGCGCGCCAATCTGGCCGCCGCCGACGCGATCACCTCGGATTCGCTGCACATGGCGGCGAAAATCCGCGAACTGGCCGGCGAAGGCTGTCGCATCCGCCTGCTCAATTACGGCATGGACGCCATGCCGGAGCCGGCGGCCAGCGCGGGTAAGGGCAAGACGGTGCTGTCCTGCCGGCTGCACAAGCCTTTGTACCGCATCGACGCCATTCTGCGCGCCTGGGAGCGGGTGGAACGCGGCGGCCGCTTCGGCGATTGGCGCTTGACCGTGGCCGCCAGCGGCAGCGAAACCGAGGCTTTGAAGCGCCTGGCCGCCGAACTGGGCCTGAGCCGCGTGGACTTCGCCGGCTTTGTCGACAGCGAGACGCTGGGGCGGATGTACGCGGAGTCCAGGGTCTTCGTCAGCGTGCCGCGCTCGGACGCCACCAGCATCAGTCTGCTGGAAGCGATGGGCCACGGCTGCCTGCCCTTGTTGTCCAATCTGCCGGCCAACGGCGAATGGGTGATAGACGGACTCAACGGCGTGATCGCAGAGGACGTAGGGCGTTTGGACGAGGCCTTGCAGCACGCGATGGAATGGGCAGGCGAGGACGCGGAGCTGGACGAGGTCGCCGCGCTCAACCGTCGGCTGGTGGCGGACAAGGGGCTGCATCTGCCGAATATGGCCGGCTTTGCCAGGCTGTACCGGGAACTGCTGGGGTTCGACAACTAGGAATTTTGCCGCCGGCCCGAGATCGTTGCGGGCCGGACGGCCGCTAAACAGAGCTTAATATGAAAATTGCCCATCTCACTTCCGCCCATCCGCGTCACGACATCCGCATCTTCGTCAAGGAATGCGCGAGCCTGGCCGCCGCCGGGCACGAGGTGACGCTGATCGTGGCCGACGGCCAGGGCGAGGAGATCAACCGCGGCGTGCGCTTTCACGATGTGGGCCCTAAATCCGGAGGCCGGCTGGCGCGGATGACCGGCACCGTCAAGCGCGTCTACCAGGCGGCGCTGAAACTGCGACCGGACGTGGTCCACTTTCACGACCCGGAGCTGATCCCCGCCGCGCTGCGCCTGAAGCAGGCCGGCATCAAGGTGGTTTACGACGTGCATGAGGACGTGCCGCGCCAGATTCTGGCCAAACACTGGATACCCGGCGCGGTGCGGCCCCTGGTCTCCAGCGGCTTTGAAGCGCTGGAGGACTGGGCGGCGCGCCGCTTCGACGCGGTGGTGACTTCGACGCCGCACATCCGCAAGCGCTTCGAGAAACTGGGCGCCCGCGCGCTGGACGTATGCAACTTTCCCATTCTGGAAGAACTGGTGCGCGACACGCCGTGGGAACAGCGCCGCAACGAACTGTGCTATATCGGCGGCATCTCGCGCATCCGCGGCATTGAACCCATCGTCGAGGCACTGCCGGACACCGCGACGCGGCTGAACCTGGCCGGGCCGTGGAGCGAGAGCGATTTGAAGGCCCGGGTGTCGGCGCGGCCCGGCTGGGCGCGGGTCAACGACCTGGGCGTGCTGGACCGCAAGGGCGTGGCCGAGGTGCTGGCCAAGAGCAAGATCGGCCTGGTGACGCTGTTTCCGACGCCGAATTACGTCGACGCCTTGCCGATCAAGCTGTTCGAATACATGGCCGCCGGCATGCCGGTAATCGCGTCGGACTTCCCTGTGTGGCGTGAAATCGTGGACGACGCCGGCTGCGGCCTGCTGGTGGACCCGCAGGACCCGGCCGCCATCGCCGCAGCTGTCAAGGAACTGATGACCGACGAAGCGCGCATGCGTGCCTTAGGCGAAGCCGGCAAGCAGGCGGTATTGAACAAATACAGTTGGGCGGCCGAGGCCGACAAGCTGGTCAAGCTGTACGCAACGCTGTAAATCATGAAAATACTCTACATCAACCACTATGCCGGCAGCCCCCGGCACGGCATGGAATTCCGTCCCTATTATCTGGCGCGGGAATGGGTGAGCGCCGGCCATGAAGTCAATATGTTGGCCGCCGATGTGTCCCATCTGCGGCAGACCCATCCGCAGGTGGACGGCAAATACCGGGACGAAGACATAGACGGCATCCGCTACACCTGGTGCAAGACCCGCCCTTACGACGGCAACGGCATCGGCCGCGTGCTCAATATCTTCAGCTTTCTGGCCCGGGTGATGGGCTTGTCCGGCCGCTATCTGAAGCAGTGGAAGCCGGACGTGGTGATCGCCTCGTCCACCTATCCGCTGGATACGGTGCCGGCGGCCTGGATCGCCGCCAAGACCGGCGCGCGCCTGGTGTACGAGGTGCATGATCTGTGGCCGCTGACCCCGGTGGAGGTGGGCGGCATGTCGCCCAAACATCCCTTCATCCGCCTGCTGCAATGGGCGGAGGATTTCGGCTACCGCAAGGCCGACACCGTGGTGTCCATGCTGCCCTGCGCCAAGGACTATATGGTGGCGCACGGCATGGATCCGGCCAAGTACGCGGTGATTCCCAACGGCGTCGACGTCGCGGAATGGCGGGGCGAGGCTGAGGCCCTGCCGGTCGAGCACCGGATGCGGCTGGCGGAATTGAAGGCGCAAGGGCGTTTCCTGATCGGCTACGCCGGCGGGCACGGCTTGGCCAATGCGTTGGATTACCTGCTGGAGGCGGCGGCGCTGATGCGGGACGCGGCGGTGACTTTCGTGCTGGTCGGCGACGGTCCGGACAAGGAGGCCTTGGCGGCGCGCGCGGCCGAGCTGGGGCTGGACAATGTGATGTTGCTGCCATCCATCGCCAAACGCAGCGTGCCGGTCTTCCTGGCGGAGTGCGATGCGCTTTACATAGGCTGGCGCAAGCTGCCGATCTACCGCTTTGGCATCAATCCCAATAAACTGTTCGACTACCTGATGGCGGGCAAGCCGGTGATCCACTCGGTGGAAGCCGGCAACGATATGGTGAAGGAGGCCGGCGCCGGCATTAGCGTGGACGCCGAGGATCCGGCCGCGATTGCCGACGCGGCGCGGCGGATGGCGGCGCTGCCGGCCGAGGAACGCGTGCGCATGGGCGCGGCGGGTCAGGCCTATGTGCTGGAGCATCATGATTACGTGGTGCTGGCGCGACGATTTTTGCAGGCGGTATAGCGTGGGGAGGTCGGGGTTTCGACCTATGCCGCATGGCGGCTTAATCTCTGGCCAGACAGGCAAAATATAGCGATTTAAGGTGAGCTAGGATGGCCGTGGCTAAAGAGGGGAGGCGGGCGCTTTGTCAGCGTACGCTGGTAAGCCTTTATGGTGGGTTGTTGTTGTTCATGCTGCTGAAGGGCGTGATCTGCTTATGGATGTGGGCGAGCTATCAAGAGCCAGCGGAAGCAGATTTGAACTTTACAACTGGTAAGGTCACGGCGTATCCACTGGGCCGGAATCCTGGCTTACGCGTTGACCTAGTTTTCGATTTGAATTGTTCACTGAATGGATATGCAAGATGTTCCGCTTGTTCAGTGCGTGGGAAGTGTGACGCAGTCGGACGTGTGATTCCGGAAGAAGCGTTCGGTTCCAAGGTTGAGGTTTGGTGGTACAAAAGCAATAAGCGGGCGACAAGCGGAAGGATCTATGCGCTTCGTCTGAATGATGAGTCGGTGTTTGGTTACCAGGATGCGGTCAGGCGATATCGTGAAGAGCGGGGCGAGTTGCTCAGCGATGGGGTGAAAAACCTGGCTGGTTTGATTGGGATTGTACTGTTGCATAGTGGATACCTGTTTTGGCGCAGGAGAACGGCGTCCCAGGTAGCGTAGTGATTGCGCCCGGTGTGTCACCGAGGCATGACTGATAGCGAAAGTGATAATAGCGATGAGCGAACAAAAATTCCTGCCGTTCGCCCTGCCGGACATCGGCGAGGACGAAATCAACGAAGTGGTCGACGCGCTGCGTTCCGGCTGGGTCACCACCGGTCCCAAGACCAAGCAGTTCGAGGCCGATTTCGCGCAGTTCATCGGCGACGGCGTCGAGGCGATCGCCGTCAACTCGGCCACCGCCGGCCTGCACCTGGCGCTGGAAGCGATAGGCATCGGCCCCGGCGACGAAGTCATCGTGCCCAGCTACACCTTCACCGCCACCGCCGAAGTGGTGCGCTACCTGGGCGCGCACCCGGTATGCGTGGATATGGACGCGGCCACCTTCAACATCAGCCCGGAGGCGATCCGCGCCGCGATCACCGCCAAGACCCGCGCCATCATGCCGGTGCACTTCGCCGGTCTTGCTTGCGAGATGGACGAGATCATCGCCATTGCCCGCGAGCACGGGCTGAAGGTCGTTGAAGACGCGGCCCATGCATTGCCCACTTATTACAAGGGCAAGCTGGTGGGGACCCTGGACTCCGACGTCACTGTGTTCAGCTTCTACGCCAACAAGACCATGACCACCGGCGAAGGCGGCATGGTGGTGTCCAAGAACAAGGACATCATCGCGCGTTGCAAGGTGATGCGTCTGCACGGCATCAGCCGCGACGCTTTCGACCGTTATGTGTCCAAGACCCCGGCCTGGTTCTACGAAGTGGTGGCGCCCGGCTTCAAATACAATATGCCGGATACCGCCGCGGCGATGGGCATCCACCAGTTGAAGAAGATCCGCCGCTTCCAGGAATTACGCGAGGCGATGGCCCAGCGCTTCGACCGCGAGCTGGCCGACCTGCCGCTGATCCTGCCGGCGCGGCCCAAGGACGCGGGCAGTAACCACGCCTGGCATCTATATCCGGTGCGCATCAAGCCGGAGGCCGGCGTCAGCCGCGACGACTTCATCGCCCGGATGGCGGAAAAAGGCATAGGCTGCTCGGTGCACTTCATTCCGCTGCATCGCCAGCCGGTGTGGCGCGACGGCTATCAGCTGACGCGCGAACAGTTCCCGGTGACCGACGCCGCCTTCGAGGCCGAAGTGACCCTGCCGCTGTACACCCGGATGACGGACGATGACCAGAGCCGGGTGATCGCCGCGGTGCGCGAGATTCTGAGCGCATGAGCGAGCGTGGTTCAGACAGCGGCGGCCTGTTGCCGCCGTGCTGCCGCCCGCGCCGCCACGGTTCGCGGCTGTTGAAGCGCGGCTTCGACATCGTCGCCGCGGGCCTGGGCTTGGCCGCACTGGCGCTGCCGCTGCTCGCGGTGGCGCTGTGGGTGAAGCTGGATTCGCCGGGGCCGGTGTTTTTCCGCCAGGTGCGGGTAGGGCGGAGCGGCACGCTGTTCCGCATCCACAAATTCCGCACCATGCAGGTGGACACCGAGCGCCACGGCCAGTTGACCGTGGGCGCGGATGCGCGCGTCACCGGCGCCGGGCGCCTGCTGCGCAAGACCAAGCTGGACGAACTGCCGCAGTTGATCGATGTGTTGTTCGGCGATATGAGCTTGGTCGGCCCACGGCCGGAGGTGCCCAAATACGTCGCCCACTATCCGGACGAGGTCCGCGACATCGTGTTGTCGGTGCGCCCGGGCATCACCGACTGGGCGTCGATCAAGATGATAGACGAGAACGAAATCCTGGGCCGGGCCGAGGATCCGGAGCGCGCCTACATTGAGCAGGTATTGCCGGAAAAATTGGCGTATTACGTGCGCTACGCCGAAAGCCACAGCTTGTTTGAAGATGTCCGCATCATCGTCGCCACGCTGATGAGGATCGTCAGCCGATGACGGTTTCCATCCGCTTGGCCGGACCCGCCGATGCCATCGCTCTGACGGACATTTATCTGGCCTGCCGCCGCGAGATGAATTATGCGCCGCTGGCGCATGCCGAGGCGGAGGTGAGAGCCTGGTTCGCCGGCACGCTGTTGCCGTCCGGCGGAGCATGGTTGGCGGAACAGAACGGCGATATCGCCGGCTTCGCCGCCGCGTCGCTGCAAGACGATGTGCTATGGCTGGACCAGCTATATGTCAGCGCCGGACATCGCGGCGCGGGAGTCGGCGGAATGCTGCTGCAACGGTTGTTGTCGCCCCCGGCGCCGGCCTGCCGGCTGTTCGTGTTCCAGGCCAATCTAAGCGCGCGCCGCTTCTACGAGACGCATGGCTTTGCGCTGCTGAGCCTGAGCGATGGCCAAGATAACGAGGAATGTTGTCCGGATGCGCTGTATCAACGGCCGCCGGACGCGAAAGAATGACCATGTTTGAAAAACTGCTCGCCTTCTCCCGCCACAACAAGATGGCGATGCTGGCGCTGATGGACGCGCTGCTGTTGCCGCTGGCGCTGTGGAGCGCGGTTTTCCTCCGCCTGGGCGGCTATTGGGACCCCAAGCTTAATCCGCATTTGTGGATTTTCATCGTGCCGCCGCTGTGGGCGATTCCCATCTTCATCAAGCTGGGCCTGTACCGCGCGGTGCTCAAATATCTGGACGACAAGATCATCCTGACCGTGTTCTCCGGGGTGACCTTGTCGGTGCTGGTGTTGCAGGCGGTGCTGCAGATGGCGCACATCTGGGCGATGCCGCGCACCTCGGTGATCATCTTCTGGGTGTTCGCCATGGCCTATATCGGGGGCAGCCGTTTCCTGCTGCGGGGCCTGGTGCGCCGCATCGACGCGGTGGACGCGCCGCGCGAGCACGTGATCATCTACGGCGCCGGCCATGCCGGCGTGCAACTGATGCTGGCCCTGCAGGCCGGCCGCGAATATCGGCCGATGGCCTTCGTCGACGACAGCCCCGAGCTGCATCGCCGCACCTTCCGCGGCGTGGCGGTGCATCCGCCGCGTGATCTGCCGCAGCTGGTCAAAGACCTGGAGGCCAAGTGCATTCTGTTGGCGATGCCTTCAGTCAGCCGCAGTCGCCAGCGCGAGATACTGGAAACTCTGGAACTGCTGCGGGTGCCGATCAAGCGTTTGCCGGGCATGGCGGACCTGGTGTCCGGCGAGGCGAGGGTGGAGGAGCTGAAAGAGGTTGAGATCGAAGACCTGTTGGGCCGCGACCCGGTGCCGCCCAAGCCTGATCTGCTGGCGCGCAATATCAGCGGCAAGGTGGTAATGGTCACCGGCGCCGGAGGCTCCATCGGCTCCGAACTGGTGCGCCAGATCGCCAAGAACCAGCCGGTGCGCATCATCCTGTTCGAGCAGTCAGAATACGCACTGTACGCCATCGATCAGGAGCTGGATCGCGCCGCGGGTTCGCCGGCGCGCACGCCGGTCCTGGGCTCGGTTACTGATTACCAGCGGCTGGTGCAGGTGATGCGAGCCTTCAAGGTGGATACCGTTTATCACGCTGCCGCCTACAAGCATGTGCCCATGGTGGAGCACAATCCCGTAGCCGGCATCGTCAACAATGTGTTCGGCACCGACACCACCGCGCGCGCGGCCGAGGATTGTGGCGTGGACACCTTTGTGCTGATCTCCACCGACAAGGCTGTGCGTCCCACCAATGTGATGGGCGCCACCAAGCGCATGGCGGAGCTGACGCTGCAGACTCGACACGCGCGCGGCAGCGCCACCCGCTTCGTCATGGTGCGCTTTGGCAATGTGCTGGGCAGTTCCGGCTCGGTGGTGCCCTTGTTCCGAGCCCAGATCAAGGCAGGCGGACCGATCACGCTGACTCACGCCGATATCACCCGTTATTTCATGACGATTCCCGAGGCGGCGCAGCTGGTGATACAAGCCGGCGCGATGGGGGACGGCGGAGACGTGTTCGTGCTGGATATGGGCCAGCCGGTGCGCATCATCGATTTGGCGCGGCGCATGGTCCATCTGTCCGGCCTGGAGTTGAAGGACGCGAGCCGGCCCGGCGGCGACATCGAGATCCGCATCACCGGCCTGAGGCCTGGGGAGAAGCTGTATGAGGAGTTGCTGATCGGCGACAACGTGCTGGCCACCGATCACGAACGCATCATGCGCGCTCAGGAATACTGCTTGTCGGACGCGGAGATGCAGGAGCTATTGGCGAGCATGGACGAGGCCTGCGGGCGGCTGGACGCGCCGACGGCGTTTGCTTTGCTGCAACAGGCCGTGCGCGAGTTCCGCGCCGCCGACGCCACTCAGGACTGGGTGACGCGGGAGAACGCGGCATCTTGAGGAGGCGGGGGGCGGTTCACCATTTGCAGCCGTCCTCGCGCGCGCTTTGCACAGCCAGGATAGGGATCGCCAGCAGGCCGAATGAGGAGTAGCGGGTCTTACAGTCCGGTTTTTCGGCCCGCTCGATAGAGCGGGCCAATTTCGTTTTGGCGGGGTCGGCCGGCAGCGGGGCGGTTTTTTCCGGCGCGGCGGCGGCTTGTTCGCGCACTTGCTGGCGCAGGCCGCCCAAGGTCAAGCCCGGGCTGGGGGCCGAAGCTTCGCTTTGGCTTCGCCCAAGCCTGCCTTGATGGCGACGCTCGCCGGGGCCGTGAGCGTCTATCCGCGCCACGGCCGGCGGACGCCGCGGAGCCGCGGCTGGTTTTGGGGATGGAAGTTCGGACGCGACGGCGCGCGCCGGAGGCGGGGCAATGGCCGGAGCAGGCGGATTCAGCTGTATTCGCAGCGGCGGTGCCGCATCGGCGTCCGGGCGGCCGCCGGGCTTGGCCAGCCACAGCAGCGCGCCATGGGCCAACAGGCTGAGCAGCAGCGCGGCGGTGACGCCGCGAGGGCGGAGACGGAACGAGGCGGTGAGAACGGTCATGCCGTCAACGATAAGCAAACTCGCCCGGCGGGTAAAGCGTTAGTCGGAGATCACGACCTGGTTGCGCCCGGCTTGCTTCGCCCGGTACATGCGGGTATCGGCCAGGTCCACCAGCGCGCGCCAATCGGCGCAGCCATCCTGAAACAACTCCGCCACGCCGATGCTGGCGGTCAGCGGCAGGCCTTCAGGCCGCTCGCCGAGGCCCTGGGCACGCAGCCGGGCGATGACCTGGGCCGCGTGGGCCAATTGCGCGCCGGGCATCAGCAGCACGAACTCCTCGCCGCCCCAACGCACCAGCACATCACTGCGTCGCAGCCTTCCTTCCATCAGCTCGGCGAAATGGCGCAAGACCTGATCGCCGGCCAGGTGGCCATAGTGGTCGTT
Source organism: Chromobacterium fluminis (assembly GCF_011602385.1). Classification (NCBI taxonomy): domain Bacteria; kingdom Pseudomonadati; phylum Pseudomonadota; class Betaproteobacteria; order Neisseriales; family Chromobacteriaceae; genus Chromobacterium; species Chromobacterium fluminis. Next base: position 33,863 of record NZ_JAAOMA010000036.1, read on the forward strand.
GATCGCCTTGAAGTGATCCAGATCGATAAAGGCCAGGCTCAGCGGTTGCCGACTGCGTTGAGCCTGCAATTCCAGCAAGCCCAGCATCTCCTCGCCGCTGCGGCGCGAGAAGATCCCGGTCAGCGGGTCGCGTATCGCCTGGTGGACCAGCACGATGATGAAGGCCAACTGGCTGACGCTGGCGATGGCGGAGACGCCGGCCAGCAGAGACAAGAGCCAGAACTCGCCGCCGAAGCCGGGCAGGTTGTCGCCGTTCAGGTCCAGCAGGCTGGTCAGCACGAAGCCGAGCAAGGCCGGGCTGGCGAAAGCCAGGCTCTCCAGCAGCGTCAGCGGAAAGATCGCCAGTCCGGCCAGCAGCACGAAGGGCAGGAAGGCGTAGCCGGCGCCGATGGCGGCGGACAAGCCCTCCAGATGATAACGGCGCAGCAGCAAGTGAGAGGCGATGTAGAACAGGGTGGGGATGGCGAACAAGAGCGCGATGCCGCGATAGGCCGAGGGCAGGCGGCCATCCATCGGCTGCCAGACCGCCAGCGCGACGAAGGCGGCGGAGACCAACAGGCGCAGCGCCGCCAGTTGCAGCGACAGCGGATAGGGCAGGGTCAGCAAGTCGATCACCGCCCAAGCCGGCGTCAGCGCGGAGAACAGGATGGCGAACAGCCGGCAGCGGTTGACCAGCATCAGCGCGCGTCGCTGCGTCAGCAAGGGCATGTGCTGGCGAGGGCTCAGCAGCCAGAGCGTGTCGCCGCTCTGGATCTCGCCGGGCGCCATGCCCAGCAGCTTTTGCCAGATGAAATGAGTAATATGCATGCGGATGGTGCCAGATAGTTGCGTTATTCTACCCCGGTTTATGACTTTGGGTTTGCAGCAGGTCAAAGTCGCCGGCTTGCGCTGCGTTTGCGCTACTATCGCAACTCTTGATCAACCTGGCGGAACAGCGCGATGGAAACCCGGTGGCTTGAAGACTTCCTGGTGCTGGCGGAAACCGGCAGCTTTACCCGCGCGGCGGAACTGCGCCACCTGACTCAACCGGCGTTCTCGCGGCGAATCAAGTCGCTGGAGAGCTGGCTTGGGGCCGACCTGATCGACCGCACCACCTATCCTACGCGCTTGACCGAGGCCGGCGCGCTGTTTCGCGAGCAGGCGGTGGCCATGCTGTCCCAGCTCAACACCAGCCGCGCCCTGCTGCGCGGTTTGCAGCCGCTGGCCGCCGGCACGCTGGAGTTCGCGGTGCCGCACACGCTGTCCTTCTCCTTCTTTCCCAAATGGCTGTCCCAGGCGCAGAGCGGTTACGGTGCCTTGCCCTGTAGGCTGCAGGCCAGCAATGTGCATGACGCGCTGCTGGCTTTCGTGGAAGGCGGCAGCGACCTATTGATGTGCTACCACCATCCCAAGCAACCGGTGGAGTTGACCGACGCCCGTTATTTGGGACTGAAGCTGGGCGTTGAGCGGCTGAGGCCGTTCTCGATCGCGGAGGCCGGCCGGCCGCGTTACCAACTGCCCGGCAGCGCGCAGCAGCCGCTGCCTTTTCTTGGCTACGCTAGCAACGCCTATTTCCGGTTGATGAGCGATCTGATCCTGGAGTCCGCTCCGCAGCCGGCCAAGTTGGCGCTGCGCTATGAAACCGATATGGCGGAAGGCCTCAAACACATGGTGCTGGAAGGGCATGGCCTGGCTTTCTTGCCGGAGAGTTCGGCGCACCGGGAGACGCAGGAGGGTTTGTTGGCGGCCGCCGGCGACGAGTCCTGGCAGGTGGAGATGGACATTCGCCTTTACGTGGATCAGAAGCGTCAGCGCCCGGCTTTGAAGGCTTTTTGGGATTATCTGACGCGCCAATATCAGGCTTGTTGAGGAAGATGATCGGGAGCGTTTCGGGCGCCGGCAAGGTTATGCGTTTCCTGCATGACCCCATCGGCATTTCGAATTGGCCAGCCGTCGCGGCATGGCATAGAGTGCGCTGCTTCAAGCCACGCGAGCGCGTGGCGTCATCCGTATCAGGAGAAGCATCCATGACGACCCGCATAGAACATGATCTGTTAGGCGATCGTGAAGTGCCCGCCGATGTCTACTGGGGTGTGCACACCTTGCGCGCAGTCGAAAACTTTCCCATTACCGGCCAGAGCATTGCCGGCTACGGCGATCTGATCCGCGCCTTGGCCTGTATCAAGCAGGCCGCCGCCCAGGCCAACCGCGACCTGGGGCTGTTGCCGGCGCCCATCGCCCAGGCCATCATCGCCGCCTGCGAGGAAATCCGCGCCGGCCGCTGGCATGAGCAGTTCGTGGTGGATGCGATCCAGGGCGGGGCAGGCACCTCGACCAATATGAACGCCAACGAGGTGATCGCCAACCGCGCCTTGGAGCTGATGGGCCACGCCAAGGGCGAGTATCAGCATCTGCATCCCAACGAACACGTCAATCTGTGTCAGAGCACCAACGACGTTTACCCGACCGCCTTGCGGTTGGCGGCGTTCTGGGGCGCCAACAAGCTGCTGACCCGGATGGCGACGTTGCGCGAGGCCTTCGCCGTCAAAGCCGACGAGTTCAAGGACTACCTGAAGATGGGGCGCACCCAGCTGCAGGACGCGGTGCCGATGACGCTGGGCCAGGAGTTCATGACCTACGCGGTGATGCTGCAAGAGGACGAGCAGCGCTTGATGGAAGCCAGCGCGCTGATGCTGGAGATCAATCTGGGCGCCACCGCCATCGGCACCGGCATTACCGCGCATCCGGATTATGCGCGTCTGGCTTGCCTGCATCTGTCCGAGCTGAGCGGCCACACCTTGCTGACCGCGCCCAATCTGATCGAAGCTACTCAGGACTGCGGCGCCTTTGTGCAACTGTCCAGCGTGCTCAAGCGCATCGCGGTCAAACTGTCCAAGAGCTGCAACGACTTGCGTCTGTTGTCGTCCGGCCCGCGCGCCGGCTTCGGCGAGATCAACCTGCCAGCGCGGCAGGCCGGTTCGTCCATCATGCCGGGCAAGGTGAATCCGGTGATTCCGGAAGTGGTGAGCCAAGTGGCTTACGAGGTGATAGGCAACGACGTCACCATCACCATGGCGGCGGAAGCCGGGCAGTTGCAGCTGAACGCCTTCGAGCCGGTGATCGCCTACAGCCTGTTCCACAGCATGGGCCATCTGGCCGCCGCCTGCGCCACGCTGACCGAGAACTGCGTCAAAGGCATCACCGCGAATCGCGAACGCCTGCACGCCAGCGTGGAGAACTCCATTGGTCTGGTGACCGCACTCAACCCCATCATCGGCTACGCCGCCGCCACCAATGTGGCGGTGCAGGCGCACTCCACCGGCGGCAGCGTCGCCGACATCGTGCTGGAACAAGGCCTGCTGAGCCGCGAGCAGCTGGATATGCTGCTGAAGCCGGAAGAGCTGACCCGGCCGCGCTGGGTGACCGTGTAATTGATTTCCCTTGTATGACTTATCGTTGTGAGCGTTTCAACTTGATCAGGCCGCCTTGCGCGGCCTGTTTTTTTATCCGCGCCGGCGGCGCTTGCGGCGGAAGCGGAATACGGGTATAAAAAATGGTGCACCGCACAATTGAAAGGGCGACACATGCAAGCTGCGCTATGGTGGAGCTTGGAGTTTCCGCGCGGCCTGTGCGCGCTGAGCGCCGAACAGTGGCGCGTCCGGCGGCAATGGCTGCGCTCAGGCTGTTTTCACGGCGCCGGGGTGTGGCGCGGCGCAGCGCCGTGGCCGGACAAGCTGCGCCGCGTGTTGACGCGAGCGGGGGCGGATTGGCTGGCGCTGTGTTTTGACGACAGCCAGGCCGCGGAGGCCTTGCTTAGCGAAATGCGGGCGCATCCCCTCTGGTGCGGCGAGGCCGGCGACCAACTGCTTGCCTGGCAATTGAACGGCCAGCGGCAGTGGCGGGCGGGCCTGCTGAAATGGGGGCGGACGCTGTCCACTTAACAGTGGGTGGGGAAACCGCTTCCAGCATCGGCGAATAGCCGCCATAATCGCGGCTTTCAATCGCACAGGGCGGCACGCCATGGCCAATCATTCAATGTTGACCCCCGCTCAGCTGCAAGCGCTGGCTCCGCAATTGCAACAGTATGCGCAAGACCAGTTCGGCTTCGAACTGGGGCAGTTCGACGCGCAATTTCTGCTGGACTTCGTCGCAGATAAAATCGGCAGAGACATTTACAACAAGGCGTTGGACGACGTGCAACTGGCGCTTGCCGCGCGGATGGAGTCCTTGCAGGCGGCGATTTGGGAATTGGAGAAGTAGACGCCGCGCGCGCGGCCTTGCCGCTAGCCTCCGATTTGCGGGTACAATCGGCGTTCCACCCTTCACTTGCGGTACCCATGCTCTACTTGCGTTTGATGTTGAAAGGCTTTGTGCTGGCGATTTTGCTGGTGGTGCTGGGCTTCAGCTACGTAGCCTGGAGCATCGTCGATTTCGGCGGCAGCGCAAACGAACCGCAAGCCGACGCGGCGCTAGTGTTGGGGGCGGCTGCTTGGGGCAAGCGCCCGTCGCCGGTGTTCCGCGAGCGCATCAACCACGCGGTCAAACTGTATAAATCCGGCAAGGTGCGCTGGATCGTGTTCACCGGCGGCACGCCGGAACCGGGTTATCCATCGGAAGCCGATGTGGGCCGCGACTTCGCCGCCAAGCAGGGAGTGCCGATGACGGCGATGCTGGCGGAAAACCAGTCGCGCACCACTTGGCAAAACCTGGAGAACGCGCGCGAGTTGAGCAGCCAGTTCGGCATCCGTTCCTTCCTCTTGGTCAGCGATCCGCTGCATATGCGCCGCTCGGTGCTGATGGCCACCGACATCGGTCTGACCGCCTATCCCGCGCCCACGCAATCCAGCCGCTACCGGACGCTGTCCAGTTGGTCCCGCTTTCTGGCGAGGGAAACCTGGCTCTATATCGGCTATAGAGTGTTCCGCAAGCTGTCCTGACGCTATCAGATGGTCAGTCCATTGGACGCGACATAAAAAAACCGGCAGAAGCCGGTTTTTTCACATTGGACGGGGGAAGATCAGTGGTTGTGCCACAGATCGATCAATTCGCCGCCTTCCACCGATTTCACTTCGGCGCGGGCTTGCAGCCAGGACAGCAGTTGCTGGCGCAACTCGTCGCTGATCTTGACCTCGCCCACCGGGAAGGCTACGCCTTCCAGCTTGCCGGCGCCGTCGAAATGGCCGCCGAAGCTGATGCCGGCGTCGTCCACCTGGACCAGCCAGGCGTCCAGCAGCGTTTCGGAATCCGCGCCCTCGTGCAGCAAGGCGATCAGATGGAAGCCCAGCTCGCGGAATTCGCCAACGCGCATTTTCTTGCGTTGACGGGTTTTCAGGCGGCTCAGGCGATGCGGGGAATTGGGGTTGCGAAGGGACATGACAGCTCCTTATTCAAAGACCTGGCGATGATAGCAGGCTTGCCGGCTTTGCGCTTCGTCGGCTGTGCGTAGGTTTCTGTCACTCTAACTAAACAAATATCATAAAAAAATGTAATTATTTGCCGTAGTCATTGCCATTGGAATGGAATTAGTATTTTTTCTCATTCTCAATACATGAAATGGATGACTACAGGGATGAAACACACAAAAACAATATTGGCGGTATCCGTGATTTCAGCGTTGTTGAGCGCATGCGGCGGAGGTGGCGGCGGCAGCGCCGGCAGTAGCGGTTCGGCCGCTGGAGCGTCGGCATCTGGCAGGATGCTGGCGACGGACGGCGCGGAGGTGACTGCATTGCCGTGCTCGGGCAATGTGTGCCGTTTGCCGGCGTCGGCCAGCAGGGCGCAACCGGGCTCTGTCTACCAGTACACCAATACCGGCGCGCAGGCGCAAACGGTGTCTATCAGCGGCGACCCCTTGAGTGCCGCCTGGCAAATGGTCGTGTCGCGCGTCAGCGCCGGCGACAGCTCCAGCCAGCCCAAGCTCGGCGCTTCCGGTCTGCGCGGCGGGTCCGACGCCGCCGCGGAGCGCCTGGAGGCGGAAAGCCAGGCGGTGACGACCGCGGTGGGCGCGGCGGCGCGCTCCGGCGCTTTGTCGCTGCGGGGCGCCGGTTCGCACCGCTTGTTGGCGGAGCAGGCCAGTTTGCAGGCGGCCAGCTACGTTATCGGCGACAAACGAGTTTGGCACGATATGGACAGCGACAGCGCCACCAGCCTGCAAGCCATGCGGGATTTGCCCAACGGCGGCGGCAAGGTCTATGTGTGGGCGCAGGACGGGCTGGACGTCAGCGTCGGCAGCGATCAGGCCGACGCGCTGGCCGAGCGCTTCGCCAACAGCGTCTACCCGCTGGAAGCTTCGGTCGTCAGCGAGCCTTGGGGCAATGACATCGATCCGGGCTGGCGCGCGCTGGCCCTGCCCGGCGACACCAAGGACGTGCACTTGGTGCTGAGCCGGCTGAATGATCCGAATCAGGCCAATGGAAGCCGCTTGCTCGGCTATGTGCGCTGGACCAACGCCTTGCTGGCGTCGGCCGCGCCGACCATGTGCGGCGCGGATCAAGAGTGCCGCGACGTGGTGGGCAAGAGCAACCAGGCCTTGGCCACCTTCGTGGACCTGGACACCTTTGCCCAGGCCGATCCGGGCCGCAACTGGAGCATGAAGGGCAATGGCCCCAGCCTGGCCTTGTCCACGCTGGCTCACGAATACCTGCACGTGCTTTACGCCTACAACAAGATTTTGCGCAAGCCGCCGGGCTCCGGCAGTCCAACGGTGTGGGAAAACGAGCTGGCGGCCCAGACCATGGGCTATCTGGTGTCGGCGGACACCTTCACCGGCGGTCGCGGCAGCGACGCCAACTCCCATCCGGACTTGCGCCGCGGCGGCGACTTTGAAAGCTTCCTGCGCCGGCCGGCCTGCAATCTGAAGGGCTGGAGCGTGGCGGCGTCGAATTACACTTGCTACCCGAAAGCGCTGGCGGTGGGCATGCAGATGCTGCACCAGTTCGGCGCGGGGGTGATGAAGCCGTGGGTGACCGGCGCCAATACCGGCGAGCGAGCCTTGAACGATGGTTTGCGCGCGGTGGGCGCCGGGGATTACAGCAGCCTGATGCTGCGCCTCAACACCACGCTGGCGCTGGGTGGCAATCCTGCCAGCGGTTACGGCTTCCCGGCCAAGACGCTGAGCCTGCCTGCCAATCAGTACTTCCCCAACGGCAAGAGTTTGTTGCTGCCGGCGGTGCCGTTCCAGGCGCAGGAAATCGGCTGGAGCGCCTTGGCGACGGCGGAAACCTATAAGCAGAGTCTGCCGCTGTCACGCGGCGTGGCGCGAGTGACGGTGCCGGCCAACAGCCATCTGATCCTGGTCAAGCCATGATGCGCGGACTGCTGCTGTGGCTAGGTCTTTGCGCCGGAGCCGGCGCGATGTCGCTGCCGCCGTGGGAGGAGGGCACCCTGGTCGCCGTCGGCGCGCCGCCGCTGGTGCGCTTGGGCGTGGAAAAGGGGGATGGCGGCACCTTCGTCATCCAGCCCGCCGCCGACGGCAAGGGCCTGGGGGCCGCGGATGTGGCCGCGTTGAAGAAGCGGACTGGTTCGCGCATTCGCTATCGGGCCGGGCCTTACCTGACCCATCCGTTGCTGGGGCGCGAGGCCGTGTTGCTGCAGGCGGAAGTGCTTGAACCGCGTTGAGTTGTGAAAACCGCCTGGCTTCGAAAGAGGCCAGGCGCTTGTCTTCCGGGCCTACAGGCCCAAATCCCGCCACATCCTGTCTACGCGTTGTTTGACCGCCTCGTCCATCACGATGGGCACGCCCCATTCGCGGCTGGTTTCGCCCGGCATCTTGTTGGTGGCGTCCAGGCCCATTTTGCCGCCCAGGCCGGACACCGGGCTGGCGAAGTCCAGGTAGTCGATCGGCGTATGCTCGATCAAGGTGGTGTCGCGCACCGGATCCATGCGCGTGGTGATCGCCCAGATCACTTCCTTCCAGTCCCGGGTGTTGACGTCGTCGTCCACCACCACGATGAATTTGGTGTACATGAACTGGCGCAGGAAGCTCCAGCATCCCATCATCACCCGCTTGGCGTGGCCGGGGTATTGCTTCTTGATGCTGACCACCGCCATCCGGTAGCTGCAGCCTTCCGGCGGCAGGTAGAAATCGACGATTTCCGGAAACTGCTTTTGCAGGATGGGCACGAACACCTCGTTCAGCGCCACGCCCAGCACCGCCGGCTCGTCCGGCGGCTTGCCGGTGTAGGTGCTGTGGTAGATCGCGTTCTCGCGCAGGGTGACGCGGTCCACGGTCAGCACCGGGAAGCGGTCCTGTTCGTTGTAATAGCCGGTGTGGTCGCCGTAAGGGCCTTCCATCGCGGTATCGTCAGGGTGGATATGGCCTTCCAGCACGATTTCGGCGCGCGCCGGCACTTGCAGGTCCGAACCCAGGCATTTCACCAGCTCGGTGCGGCTGCCGCGCAGCAGGCCGGCGAACTGATACTCGGACAAGCTGTCCGGCACCGGCGTCACCGCGCCCAGTATCGTCGCCGGGTCGCAGCCCAGCACCACCGCCACCGGGTAAGGTTTGCCGGGGTGCTGTTGGCAGAATTCGCGGTAATCCAGCGCGCCGCCGCGGTGGGCCAGCCAGCGCATGATGACGCGGTTCCTGCCTATCAGCTGCTGGCGATAAATGCCCAGGTTCTGGCGTTTCTTGTTGGGACCGCGGGTCACGGTCAGGCCCCAGGTGATCAACGGGGCCACGTCTCCGGGCCAGCAGTGCTGGATGGGCAGCCGTTCCAGATCCACTTCCTCGCCTTCCCAGACGATTTGCTGGCACGGCGCCTTGCTGACCTCCTTCGGCGCCATCGACAGCAGCTGTTTCAGCAAGGGCAGCTTGTCCCAGACGTCTTTCAGGCCCTTGGGCGGCTCCGGTTCTTTCAGATAGGCCAGGGTCTTGCCGATCTCGCGCAGCTGCATCACGTCGGCGGCGCCCATGCCCAGCGCTACGCGCTCGGGCGTGCCGAACAGATTGGCCAGCACTGGGTAATCGAAGCGTTTGCCATCCTTGACTGGCTGTTCGAACAGCAGCGCGGGACCGCCGGCTTTCAGTACCCTGTCGCCGATCTCGGTCATCTCCAGATGTGGGGAGACCGGGGCCGCAATTCGTTTCAGCAGGCCTTGTTGTTCCAATTGGGAGACAAACTCCCGTAAATCTGCATATTTCATGACCATCTCATGATCTGGCGCAAAGTTTGATATTAGGTGCTTGGATAATCTGCCACCGGACGCCGAACGCTACTGCTGCCCGCAGTCAAAGTCAACGATGGCGGCAAGCGCCAGGCCTGCATTCGACCAAACATGACAGGAGAACCCAATATGAAAAAGCTCGCTCTCGCCGCAATGATCGGCCTGGTTTCCGCTAGCGCCTTCGCCGCCCAAGGCGACATCCTGGCGCGCTTCCGCGTGATCAATGTTAACCCGGACGCCAGCTGGAGCAACTCCGGCGCGGTGGCGGGCTTGAATGTCGACGCCAAGGACAGCTGGGCGCCTGAGGTCGACTTCACCTATATGATCACCAACAATATCGGCGCCGAGCTGATTCTGGGCACCACTCGCCACGAAATCACCACCAACGCCTTCGGCTCCGTCGGCAAAGTATCGGTGCTGCCGCCGACCCTGACCCTGCAATACCACTTCGCGCCGGAAGCCACCTTCCGTCCGTACGTGGGCGCCGGCATCAACTACACCCGTTTCTACAATGACGGTTTGCGTGCAGCCGCCGCCAATACCAATTTGAGCGTGAAGAAAAACAGCTGGGGCCCGGCGCTGCAACTGGGCGCGGACTACGCGATCAACAAGAGCTGGTTCGTCAACCTGGACGTTAAGAAGATCTGGATCAAGACCGATGTGACCGCGGATCAACTGGGCGGCGCCAAACTGGGCGAGCTGAAGATCGATCCGTGGGTATTCGGCATCGGCTTCGGCACCAAATTCTGATCGTAAAACCTTTACGAGCCCAAAACGCCCTACGGGGCGTTTTTTCTTGCTTGTCGCGTTAGAATGGTCGATTGAGAACTTTTCGACACTGGAGAAGCAAGATGACTGATTGGGTTGCCCAGGCAGTGCGCAAGATCGAGGCCGATTTCAATCGCTCCAGCGACACGCATCTGATTCCGTTGCCCATCCCCGGCGCGCCGGAGATACAGCTCTATTTCAAGGACGAATCCACTCATCCCACCGGCAGCCTCAAGCACAGGCTGGCGCGCTCGCTGTTTCTGTACGGCTTGTGCAATGGCTGGATACGAGAAGGAAGCACCATCATCGAGGCCTCCAGCGGCAGCACCGCGGTGTCCGAGGCCTATTTTTCCCGCTTGCTGGGTTTGCCCTTCATCGCGGTGATGCCCAAGAGTACCTCGCAGGAAAAAATCCGCGCCATCGAATTCTATGGCGGTCGCAGCCACTTGGTGGACGATCCGGCCACCATTTACGACGAGTCCAAACGCCTGGCGCAGGAGTTGAACGGCCATTACATGGACCAGTTCACCTACGCCGAACGCGCCACCGACTGGCGCGGCAACAATAATATCGCCGACACCATTTTCACCCAAATGGCGTACGAGCCCAATCCGGTGCCGGACTGGATCGTTTGCGGCGCCGGCACCGGCGGCACCTCGGCCACTTTTGGCCGCTACGTGCGCTACCAGAAGTTGCCGACCAAGGTGTGCGTGGTGGACCCGGAAAACTCGGTGTTCTACGACAGTTTCCATACCGGCAGCATGGATTGTCGCTGCGAAGGCGGCTCCGGGGTTGAGGGCATAGGCCGGCCGCGGGTGGAACCCTCTTTCATTCCGACTGTCATCGACAGTGTGATCCGGGTGCCCAATGTCGCCAGCTACGCCGCCATCCACTTTCTGGAAGAAGTGCTGGGACGCCGTTGCGGCGGCTCCACCGGCACTAATTTTTACGGCGTTTGCGAGCTGGTGGGGCAGATGCGCAGCCAGGGCCGCAGCGGTTCCATCGTCACGCTGATCTGCGATGACGGCAACCGCTACCTGGGCAGCTACTACAACCACGACTGGCTGAAGGCCAACGGTTTCGACATCTCGAGCTGGGTGGAGCGCTACCGCCGCTTCTTCAACGAAGGGCAGTGGTAAGCGCTGTTTGGCGGCTCGTAGACGGCGAGATGCCGACGGTTGTTGTCAAAAAGCATCAATTATTTGAATTGGAACCATGTTGCGCCGCACCGAAAACCAAGCGGGCGGCGCGTGGTTTTCTGCTGAGAAAATAGCAACTTACCGGCCCGGCCCGAACGCCCGGTTTTCACAATGGAAAAAATGCGCTGAGGTCTTGAATTTTCAAGGGATTTCAACGGCCCCAGCTTTATCTTTTTTGTTAAACTGGCGCCCTTTTTCTTGGGCGGGGAAGACAATGGCTCTCCTTGAAATCAAAAACGTCGTCAAGCGCTTCGGCGACTACACGGCGGTCAACAATGTCAGCCTGTCGGTAGAGGCTGGCGAGTTCTTCACCCTGCTCGGGCCCTCCGGTTGCGGCAAGACCACCTTGCTGCGCATGCTGGCCGGCTTCGAGCAGCCGGATTCCGGCCAGATCCTGCTGGACGGTCAGGACATGTCGCAGGTGCAGCCGGAAAAACGTCCGGTGCACACCGTGTTTCAAAGCTATGCCTTGTTCCCGCATATGACGGTGCGCGAAAACATCGCCTTCCCGCTCAAAATGGCCAAGTGGGACAAGGCCAAGATCGCCGCCCAGGTGGATGAGTTGCTGGAAGACGTGCGCCTGACCCAGTTCGGTGACCGCTACCCGCATGAGATGTCCGGCGGACAGCGTCAGCGCGTGGCCATCGCCCGAGCGCTGGTGGACCGTCCGCGGCTGCTGCTGTTGGACGAACCCTTGTCCGCGCTGGACGCCAAACTGCGCGAAGAAATGCAGTTGGAACTGATCAATCTGCAAAAAGAAGTGGGCATCACCTTTGTGTACGTTACCCACGACCAGGGCGAAGCGCTGGCGCTCAGCCACCGCATCGCGGTGATGAGCCACGGCCAGGTGGAGCAATTGGACGCGCCGGAAACCATTTACAGCAAACCCAAGAACCGCTTCGTCGCGGACTTTCTCGGTCAGTGCAATGTGCTGGAAGGCAAGGTCAAGAGCGTGGACGGCGACACCATGCTGGTGGACCTGAAAGGCTGCGGCGAAGTGCGCTGTCTGACCGTGCCGGACGTGCGCGAAGGGCAGACCGGCTGGCTGGCGTTGCGGCCGGAGAAGGTCAAGCTGGACAAAAGCTTGCCCGCTCACCACGACGAGGCTTATTTCAAGGGCCGCGTTCACGATTGCCTGTACCTGGGTGACGTCACGCTCTACGTGGTGGAAGTGGGCGAAGGCGTGATGGTGGAAGCGATGCTGCCCAACAGCATCCCGGGCGTCGCCAAATTCTTTGACGACAACGACATCGTGGAACTGGCCTGGCGCTTCGACGCCGGCAGCTTCCTGACGGAGTAAACGCGCATGGCGATTCGAGATCGATTCGGCAAGTGGGCGCTGTCGTGGCCGCCGCTGGTCTACCTGATCCTGTTTTTCCTGGTGCCGTCGCTGATCATGGTGGTGGCGGCTTTCCGCAATCCGGGCGATTACGGCGGCCTCGCGCCGATGTATTACCTCGAGGAAGGCAAGCTGGTCTGGGATCTGACCCTGGACAACTTCTACCGGCTGGTGGAGGAACCGCTCTATATCGAGCTGTTCATCAAATCCGCCGGCTACGCGGGGATCACCACCGTGGTCTGCCTGCTGATGGCCTACCCGCTGGCCTGGCTGATCGCCCGCTCCGGCAAGAAATACCGCGACCTGATGCTGCTGCTGGTGATCCTGCCGTTCTGGTCCAACTTCCTGATCCGCATCTACGCCTGGATGATTATCCTGGGGCCGCAATCGGCGTTCACCAAGATGCTGAACGTGGTGGTGACCTCGCTGGGTTTTGAACCGGTGCGCCTGCTGTTCACCCCGTTCGCCGTCATCGTCGGCCTGGTCTATGTGCACCTGCCCTTCATGGTGTTGCCGTTGTACGCCAATCTGGAAAAGCACGATATGGCTTTGCTGGACGCGGCACAGGATCTTGGCGCCAACGTCTGGCAACGCTTCTGGCGCGTCACCTGGCCGCTGTCGTTGCCCGGCGTGTTCGCGGGCTCCGCGCTGGTGTTCATCCCGGCGCTAGGCATGTTCGCGATTCCGGACATCCTGGGCGGCACCGATTCCATCATGATAGGCAACCTGATCAAGCAGCAGATACTGGACACTCGCGATTGGCCGTTTGGCTCGGTGCTGTCCATCATGTTGACGGGCGGCGTGCTGCTGATTGCGGCCTTGGGCGCAATGGTGGGTAGAGGAGGCAAGAAACGTGGCTAAGAAACAATCCCGTTGGTTGTGGGCGTCGGCGATGCTGACCTATGCCTTCCTCTATCTGCCGCTGGTGATCGTGGTGCTGTACTCGTTCAACGACTCCAGGCTCAATGCGGAATGGGTGGGCTTCACCCTCAAGTGGTACGACAAACTGTTCCACAACGAGAAGATGCTGAGCGCGGCGGCCAACTCGCTAATCATCGGCATCATCGCCAGCGCCTGCTCCACCGTGCTGGGTACCTTGGCCGGCATCGCCATGCATCGCTACAAGCTGCGCCTCCTGCCCTTCCTGGTGCTGACGCCCATCGCCATTCCGGAATTGTTGATGGGGGTGTCGCTGGTGATCTTCTTCGTCATCGTCAACCAACTCCTCGGCATTCTGGAACTGGGCATGATCACCATCCTGCTGTCCCATGTGGCCTTCTGCATCGGTTTCGTCGCCATCGTGGTGCGCGCGCGGATGCAGGGCATGGACGACAGCCTGGTGGAAGCGGCGCGAGATCTGGGCGCGACGCCGTTCCAGGCCTTCCGTCTGATCACTCTGCCGGTGATCAAGCCGGGCATCATCGCCGGGGCGCTGATGGCCTTCACCCTGTCCATCGACGACTTCGTGATCACCTTCTTCACCGCCGGCGCCGGCGCCAGCATGCTGCCGTTGGAGATCTACTCGATGATCAAGATCGCGGTGACGCCGGAAGTGAACGCCGTTTCCAGTTTGCTAATGCTGTTGACCTTGGTGCTGATCGTCATTGCTTCGCGCGTGTCGCCCAGCGCGTTGCGGGCCAATGGCTGAAAGCCTGTTTACGATTTGCTGCGCGTCGGCGATACGGCGTTGAAAACACCTTCAGAATGCTCATGTACTCTATGTACAGTCCGCTTCTTCAGCTGTTTTCGCCTTGTCCCGCTCTAGCTCGCGAGATCGTAAACACGCTTTGAGAGTCTGTTTTAAGTAGTAGGGCCCCGGCCGGGCGCAAGGGAGCCGGCCGGTTTTTCATGTAGTCGCAACGCACTTGTGCGAATAGAAGGAAAAACGCAATGAAAAAAGTCCTCGTGACGCTTGCCCTGGCCGTATCTGCTCAGGCGTACGCAGCGGAAGAACTGCACCTCTACAACTGGAACAACTACCTGTCGGAAAGCACCGCCAAGAGCTTTGAAGCCTACTGCAAGTGCAAGCTGGTTCAGGACTTCTACGGCGACAACGAAGAAATGCTGGCCAAGCTGGCCGCCGGCGCCAAGGGCTACGACATCGTGGTGCCCACCGGCTTCGCGGTGGAAGCGCTGATCAAGCAGGGCAAGGCTCAGCCGCTGGATAAAAAGCAGCTGTCCAATTTCAAGAACCTGAACGCAGGCTATCTGAACAGCTTCTTCGACAAGGGAAACCAGTATTCCGTCCCTTACGCCTTCACCACCACGCTGCTGGGCTACAACGAAACCAAATTGAAAGAGCTGGGCTTGCTGGACAAGGCCAATAGCTGGGCCTTGATCTTTGATCCGGCCGTATTGGCCAAGCTCAAGGGCAAGATCACGGTGCTGGATTCCCAGCGCGAACTGGTGTCCGCCGCTTTGATGTATCTGGGCAAGCCGGCCAACTCCACCAACCCGGCGGACTGGAAAGCCGCGCGCGACGTGATCCTGAAGGCCAAGCCTTACTGGGCCGCCTTCAACAACCAGTCCTACATTAAGGAGTTGACGGTAGGCAATATATACGTCGCGTTGGGCTATTCCAACGATATGTACCAGGCGCAGCAGGACGCGAAGAAAGCCGGCCGCAAGTTCGGTGTCAACTTCTCCTTGCAGAAGGAAGGCAACACCCTGTCGCTGGACAACTTTGTGGTATTGAAGGATGCGCCGCGCAAGGACCTGGCTTACAAATTCATCAACTTCATGCTGGACGGCAAGAACGCTTCCGGTCTGACCAACGAGATGGGCTCGGGCAACCCCAACGCCGCCGCCGGCAAGTTCGTTAAACCGGAACTGACCAAGGTACATGCGATCTTCCCGACCGCCGGCGAACTGCCGCGCCTGCAGCAGTTGAAAGACCTGAACGCCAAGGACCGCCGCGAGCTGAACAAGGTGTGGTCCGAGATCAAGTTGAAGTAAGCAGGACACTCTATATAAGAAAAGGCCGGGAAACCGGCCTTTTTTCATCTCAGTCCCAGCGTCGGCGCGCCAACTCTCCTATGGCGGCGATGCGAATGTCTACATGCGCCGGTCGCCGCACCTGCTTGCTTACCCAGATTGTTTTCATGCCCAGCTTCTTCGCCGTCAGCAGATTGGGCAGCGAGTCCTCCACCATGATGCAATGCCGCGGATCCAGTTTCTCTCTGGCCAGCACTTTACGGAAGGCGCCCACATGAGGCTTGGGCACATAGTCCAGTTGCTCGACGCCATATATGGAGTGGAAGTGCCGCTCTATCGCCAGACGCTGCAAGATGCCCTCCACATAGTGATGCGGCCCGTTGGAGAAAATCACCTTGCGGCCGGGTAGGGCGCGCAGCGACTCCGCCAGATTGTGTTCGGCGAACAGCCACTGCTCCAGCTCCTCCAGCTTATGGGTTTCCAATAGAAA
Source organism: Chromobacterium fluminis (assembly GCF_011602385.1). Taxonomy (NCBI): domain Bacteria; kingdom Pseudomonadati; phylum Pseudomonadota; class Betaproteobacteria; order Neisseriales; family Chromobacteriaceae; genus Chromobacterium; species Chromobacterium fluminis. Next base: position 49,737 of record NZ_JAAOMA010000036.1, read on the forward strand.
GTCGTGCGGATCAATGTTGTGATGGGTCACCAGGCCGTGCATGGTGGCGCCGTACTGCGCCCAGTAACGTTCCCGCAACAAGCGCGCTTCCACTGCGTCCACCTGCAGATGTTTCATCATATAGGCGGACATCGCATGGCTGATGTGGGCGAAAATGCCGCCGCTGGCGTGGTGCAGGGTGTCGTCCAGGTCGAAAATCCAAGTTTTGTTGCGCATTGTCGTGCTTCTAGAAGGGCGGACGAGGGGAGGAATTATCGTTTTTTCAATCCGAAAGCGACAGTCCTTATCAGTTCCGGCGGGGAGTCTCAAGTTTGTTTGCGCGGATGATTCAATATAAATCATGGAGATAGCCTGCAGGAGGCGGCTTTCGTCAAAAAACTTTCACAAAAGGTGTTGACGGGTTAGGGGGCGTGACGTATAGTTCGCCTCCTCAGCAGACAACGCAGCGGCGGAAACGAAGCGCAGCGATCTGCACCGCTCTTTAACAAAACGAATAACCGATAGGTGTAAGTGCTCGGTCGATGACCAAACA
>NZ_JAAOMA010000037.1:0-48630 GCF_011602385.1 Chromobacterium fluminis
GCGCGAGCGCTTGGGTGAATTGCTACTTTCGAAACAACGGCGAGGGCGTGAATGCCCTCGCGTTGTGAAAAAGCAGCCGTCCCGTTACCCGATCAAACAAGTTCGATCCGCTAAGTGAACGGCATTAGCCCTTGGGCTGCTTTTTTTGCGTTGGAGTCGTTGAACAGCTTCTTTGCCGTTCAGAACACCTCGATATCGGTCAGATGATGACGGCCGGTGCGGTTTTTCTGGCAGAACACCTTGGCGCGCACGGTCAGGCGCGACTCCGGTTTGCCTATCCTCGACATGCTTCTTGTACGAACAACTCGACAAACGCATAATCGCCGTCTTGAAATGAAAATGATTATTAATTACAAAAATGCACTCGCGCCTTGTTCTTCCCTTTATTCTGGCGGGCAGCCTGGCCGTGGCCGCCTGCTCCGGCGGCCCCGCCGCTCAGCCAGTACGCACCGGCGTCTTCGTCGATAGCCCGGTAGCGGGCCTGGACTACGACAGCGGCAGCCATGTCGGCAAAACCACCGCCAACGGCGAATTCCGCTATCTGGACGGGGAAACCGTCGTCTTCCGCATCGGCCAGCTGGAACTGGGCCGCAGCCTGGGCGCGCCCCAGCTGACTCCGCTGCAACTGGCCGGCAGCCAAAACCCGGCGGATCCCAAAGTGCTGCGCCAGGTACAGCTGCTGCTGACGCTGGACGAAGACGACAACCCCAATAACGGCATCCAGATCAGCGCCGACACCGCGGCCCGCTTCCGTCGCAGCCAAAGCTTGGCCCAGGCCGGCGATCTGCAAACCCTGCTGGACAGCGCCGGCATCGCCCGCAGCGTGGTGGCCGCCGACTACGCCGCCAGCCACTTCCGCCTCAGCCTGGCCGCGCTGCGCGAACAGCCGCCCGGTCCGCGCTTCGCCCCGCTGGCCGAAACCAACGGCGCGCCCTTGAGCGACGCGGGCGAACGCGCCGGTTGCGTGAAAGACAAGCAGACCGGCTTGATCTGGGAAGTGAAGTCCGTGCAGGGCCTGCGCAGCCAGTTCCACAGCTATTACGCCAGCGCCAGCCGCAATCCGGAACGCCCGGCCCAGTGCGAGCCCGGCCAGGAAGATTGCCTGGCCGTCACCTACACCGAAGCCGTGAACAAGCAAAAACTCTGCGGCTTCGAAGACAGCGAAGACGACATCGCCGCGGAGCGCGGCTGGCGGCTGCCCACCGAGCGCGAACTGAAAACCCTGTTGGATTGGAGCCAGTACGACCGCTCACGCGGCCTGCCGGCGCTGGACCGCCACGCCTTCCCGGACGCCGAAGCCGCCTTTTACTGGACCGCCACCAGCCGCCGCGGCGAAGGCGCGGTGGCGGTGGCCTTCGACGACACCCACCGCACCCTGTCCAGCGTCAGCCTCAGCCTGGGCCAGCCGGCGCGGCTGCGCCTGGTGCGCGGCCCCAAGCTGGCGGACGACCCCAACCCGGAAGACAAGCCGCCGACGCCGCCGGCCTACATCCCGGTCAGCGCCGACGGCCAACTGGCCGCGCCGGCCCAGGCCGCCTGCGTCGACGACAACCAGCACCCGGACAGCTGGCGCGACGTCATCCTGTGGCAAGCCCGGCCGCGGCCGGCCGGCGCCGCCAGCCTCAATCCGGCGCTGGCCGCGCTGCAACAGCAGCGACTGTGCCAGCAGGACAATTGGCGGCTGCCCAGCGTGGTCGAGGCCATCCGCTGGCTGCAATTGCAACAGGACCCGGACTACCCCGCCGCCAACGCCGCCGCCCGAATATGGGCGCGCGACGCGAGCGGCGAGCTTTACGGCCTGGACCGCAACGGCGGGAAACAGAGCGCGGCCCATCTCGCCGGCCAGGCCGAGCAACCGCTGCTGGTCGCCCTCTCCATCCGCCCGGCCAAACCGCCGCTGCCGGACAGCGACGGCGAGGCGCCGGACGCCGCCCAACTGGCGCAATGGCGGACCCGCTACGGCCAATACCAGCCCGGTGCGGACCGCCAAGCGTCCTGGCCCGCTCCCACGCTGGACGCGTCGGCGCAAGCCGGTTTCCGCGATCTGGGCTTGCTGCCGGCGGCGCCGTTTCCGGCCGACAACCCCTATAGCGCCGCCAAGGCGGCGCTGGGCGACAAACTGTTCCGCGATCCCCGGCTGTCCCGCAACAACCGCATCGCCTGCATCAGCTGCCACGCGCCGGAACACGGCTGGAGCGATCCGCGTCCGGTGTCCCAGGGCCACATCGGCCAACTGGGCGGCCGCAACGCCATGACCCTGCTCAACACCGCCTACGTCGGCGCGCTGTTCTGGGACGGCCGCGCCGCCAGCCTGGAAGAGCAAGCCAAGGGTCCGGTGGTCAATCCACTGGAAATGCACCAGCCGCTGGGCCAGGCCGTGGCCAAGATCGTCGCCGCGCCGGAATACGCGCCGCTGTTCGCCGCCGCCTACGGCGACAGCCGCGTGGACCTGGACCGCATGGCCAAGGCCATCGCCACCTTCGAACGCACGCTGATCAGCCAGGACAGCGCCTTCGACCGCTTCCTCAAGGGTGAGCGCGCCGCGCTGAACGACCAGGCGCTGTGGGGTCTGCATCTGTTCCGCACCAAGGCGCGCTGCATCAACTGCCACAACAGCCCGCTGCTGTCCGACAACCAGTTCCACAACACCGGCCTCAACTTCATCGGCCGAGACAAGGAAGACCTGGGGCGTGGCGGCGTCACCGGCTTGCGCGCCGATCTGGGCAAATTCCGCACCCCCACCCTGCGCGATCTGCTCTACACCGGCGACTACATGCACACCGGCGACATGCCGCTGGATGAGGACGGCGCCGGCGTGATCGAGTTCTACAACAACGGCGGCAATCTGGTGGCAGCGGCCGGCGTGGAAAAATACACTCTGCCCAAGCCCTCGCCGCTGCTCAAGCCGCTGGGCCTCAGCGCTGCGGAAAAGCAGGCATTGCACGCTTTCCTGCAAGCGCTGTCTGGCCCGCCGCGCCTGCAGCCGGCCAGCGAGGCCGAGTTGTTCCGGCGCTGATAAGCTATTTGCGATCCGCTGCGCGTCGGCAATGCAGCGTTAAATCGCCATCGCCCGGCCTCAGCGCCGGGCCGCGCTTTCCTGAATGCACTGGCGTAAACGCCGTTTACGGTTTATCTCAAAATATCGCGTCATGACAGGCGCGTGTTTTGCCAACTGAAAACCGACGGATAGCAAGAGGGGGGACGCGATGGCGTGGTCGTTGCGAAGGGCTTTCAATAATGCCGGGAACGGCGCCAACGCCGCCGGAGTGTGCGAGGCCGCGGTCTGCCTGTGGCTCAAACATATCCAGGACCGCGTGGGGAAATTCAATATGGGCAGCAGCGCCGGCGACTACCTGCCCACCACCCAGCAGGCGGACGCGCTTTACCAGCAGTTCGACAACGGGGCCTACCTGTTCCGTTTCGCCTCCTATCTGGAACAGCAGGTCTACCCCTCGGTGGCCGCCAATAACCGGGTGGGCGACGCCAGCCAGGCGGAAACCTTCGGCCTCACCTTCTGCCACTACTGCAACAACGCCCACGGCGCCAGCGCCCAAGCCTGGCAAGACATCATCGAAAACCGGATGGAGCGCGGCGACGCGCTCTTCCTCAACCTGATGCACAACGGCGGCGCTTCCGGCCACGCTGTCGGCGTCTACAAGGGCAGCGACTATATCTGGGTGTTCGATCCCAATAGCGGGCTCTACCGCGGCAATGTCAGCGCCGGCTGCTGCAGCGCGGCGGACTTGTTCCGCGCGGCGCAATATCTGGCGGGCCTCACCACCGGCTACTGGAACGAGACGGTTTACTACGGGCTGCATATGCGGGGGTGATTTGCGAAGTTACGATTTTTGAGAGTTTGAATCCGCTTCGCGGATAATGATTCAGGGCCGGTTCCGCCCGGCAAACGGAAAGGGGAATTTGCGCGGCCAAATTCCCCTTTACCCCAAAGGCCGCCCTGCAAGCCTGGCCTTCGGCTTCCCGCCGGTTCCCGTCAGGCCCGAGGCGCGGCTGAACTCGCAGCGCGCTAACGTCGCGCTGCTCGAACAAGCAGCCGCTTAAAACCTCGGGCCTGCCACCCGTCGGCAGGCTTGAAGGGAGCAGGGGCGCGTCGAATACGTGGTTTTCTTAACGTCACATTGGCTTGTGCAAGTGTGAATCCAGTCGCCGCTCCCTTGACCCCTCTTGGAACAACGGCAACAATCCGCCTTGTGCCGCGTAATAGTGGCACCGGGACTGCAAACCCGTGGGAGTTAGGCCTGACATGTCAGCTGCGGTTGATGTGTCCGAACGTCATTGGCACGACCTTTTCAAGGGCGGGCTATGGCGGGGAGGCCTATGGCCTGCCGGTCCTTACTCCCGGTTTTGCAGCCCTGTCATGTGCCCGCCACCCTCGTCTGCAAACGGGGAGGCTTTCGGAGCTTTGAGTAAGGAGGTCCTGCCATGAGTAACCCGTATTTTCCCCCGCGCCGCCGCTATAAAGGCGTATCAAGAGAAGCTGTCGAAACCTTGTTGCCCTTCGTCAGCTTCATCCCCGGCCGCACTTATCCCCATTACTGGCAAATCGAGCCCAGCTACGACTCTTATCCACAGGCCGGCGCCGACGGCCGCGAATACGCCGCCCATCTGCTGCAATGGCTGAAGGACAATCCCTTGCTGGTCGGCTCCGGCCTGCTCGGTCGCATCGCCCGCGACATCGACTTTGCCAACGAGCAGCAGCGCGGCGTTTGGGTGGCCTTCTTCAACCACCTGGAACGTGTTCTATCTTTGGGGCTGCGCGGCTTGGATGTGTTCGCCCATGTCGATGGCCAGCACGATTATCACTTGGCGGTGGAGGCGAGTTTTGAGCTGGAGGGGAAGGTGAGGAAGACTTAAGTCAACCAGAGAAGTGAGAAGCCCGGCGGTGCCGGGCTTTTAAGTAGAGTTATGAGACTGCTGCGTAATGACCACAGCAAATGCTACTTTTCCCGCTTTTGGCATGAATATGCAGCAGAAGGAGCAAAGCGACTGACACTAGATGTAGTGCTGTCTTGAGTTTTTCTTGCTAAATCTTGTTTCCAAGAAGGCCATTGCTCAATATTTTGACTTGCCGCTTTCAAGACATCCTGAGCTGACTTTACTGGTTTATTCATGAGACCCTCCAGAAGAAAACTTGATAAGTATACTTGCAAAGTGGGCAACAACAATAGTTTCTTTTTCCAGGTAGTTTAGTGGATACATCTGCATACGCAAGGGCGGAAGGGACTGTCCTGGCCATGGGAAGACTTTTCCACTACTGTTTTTGCGTTTTATCGGAAAGCCATCGCTCATCTGCATCGAGAATAGATCAAAGAATCGTCTTGGGCCAACTCCAACAAAAGGCTCAAATATTACTTTTGTTTTGTAGTCATCTTTTACCGAAGAAATAGAGTCGTCATGAAAACACATTGCTTTTGATTTTGGATAGGGCTCGATGTAAACAACCCTTTCAATCCCGGATGCAATGACATGCTTTGCACAGTTATGGCATGGAAATGTTGTGCAGTATAAATTTGTAGAAGAAGTAGATATACCATTGCGAGCGCAGTTTAAAATGGCATCCATTTCAGCGTGAACGACCCGGCCATATTCTGTTATATCTTTTATTTTTGATCCATAAAGAACTTTTTTTATTCGGTTTAATACTTTTTTACGGGCTATTTTATTTTTTATATGGCGTGATGTTATCTGGTTTTCTATTTTTTTAATAATACTACTTATTATTTCTTGTTTTTCTATAGAGTTAGAGTCTACTCCTCTTTTGTAATCCCTACCTCTTGTATCGTCGACAACTTCACCTGTTGCTGTGATACTTGGCCAATAGACCCCTCCTTTGAATTTAGGAACATCATTAGATCCAGTTGAGATAATAGTTTGGTCTTTAGCTATAACTGCTCCTACTTGACGGGACAAGTCGGCAGATCTCAAAGCTGACGAAAATGCCATAAACATGGCAAACTCATCAAACGTGGGTGTTTTAAATGGATCGCCAAAAATTATATCAATAATTCTGTGAATGCTATTTGTTACAATATCCTCATTTCCATCGTAGCTAACAAAAAAATCTGAAAGATGGAATGCATCCCTAGTTTTTTGACCATAAGAATCTGGGTCTTCCTCATCTCGACGAATAAGAGCTTCAGCTTGCTCTTCAGTCATCACCATGTCTATAAGAGTTTTTTTTCTCCTTTTTTCTTCTGAGTAAACTGATATTGCATAGAATCCAGTTTGATATATTTCTCTGAGACGTATGATTTCTTCAGGTGTTTTGATAGAGTTAATGATGAATGCTGTGTTTTTTAAAGGGCCAGGTTGTTCTGCCGCGTCTTGTTCTTTTTTCCTAGCCTCATTAATGACAAGAGAAATCCCTCCAGCTAAAATTCCATTGTCGTTCGCTAGTTTCCTAATTTCATTGCCCTTGTCCATGTAATATGAGATGTGTTCAAATTTTTTTGGTAAGTTATCTTGATTTGGGTATATAAAATCAATAACTTGCTTAGAAACTCTTATGTCATGAGAGGTGTAATTGTAAGACTTTAGCTTATTTTTGATTGGTTCTATAATTTTCTTTAAATCAGTTCCAATTGCTCCCACAAGAGCAATGACAATTTCAGATTCATTGAAATTTATAATATCAGACATGTGATGCCCTCTGAATTCTGATTATTAAGCTACCCCCACACTCCCATGCGTCACAAATCCCGGCCGTTGAATCAGGCGCTGATAATAGGCGTGCGTATGCGGCAGTTCCGGCTTGTCGAAAGGCGTTAGCTGCCAGCGGTGGATGGACAGGCCGAGCACGATGTCGGCCAGGGTGAAATCGTCGCCGCAGATATAGGGTGTATTCTGCGAAGCCAGCTGCCGGTCTAGAATGGCCATATAGTGGCCCCATTGCTGGATGCTGGCCTGGATTAGCGCCGGGTCCTGGTGTTCCGGACTGTGGCGGCTGAGGCCGTGGAAGGCATAGCCCCAGGAGCCGTTCAGCTCGGTGGCCTGCCAGTCCATCCATTTTTCCACTTGGGCGCGGCTGCGCGGATCGGTGGGCAGCAAGTGGCTGGCCCGGCGCGAGTCGGCCAGGTAGCGGCAGATGGTGTTGGATTCCCACAGCACCAGGCCGTCGTCCACCACTGTCGGAATCAGCGCATTAGGGTTGAGCGCCAGGAATTCCGGGCTGCTGGCGGACTGAAAGCCGCGGCCCCAGTCTTCGCGTTGGTAGTCGATGCCGATTTCATGACAGGTCCACAGCACTTTGCGGACGTTGATGGAACTGGTGCGGCCCAGGATGCGCAGCATGGAAATCTCCGGCGATGATGTTGGGATGGACCGGAGCAGTGTAGTCCCGCCGGAGGCGGGCATGCCATTGAAATGAAGAGTTGTGGCGAGGATGCGCCAGCTTGGCCGGCCGCCATGGGGTCGGGCTTGGCAAGCGCAAGGCCCTTGTCATATGATGGCTGTCGATTTGGGCCGATAGCTCAGCTGGGAGAGCGCTGCGTTCGCAATGCAGAGGTCGGGAGTTCGATCCTCCTTCGGTCCACCAATTCCCCCCCCTTCTTGTTTTTTCCTGCGTGAAACTAGAGAGCATTTTTTTGCAGTTGCTGCAAAGATAGGCGATCGGGCCTTACACGAGAGCGTTCGTAAGCATTGGCATTAGGTCCGTGCACATAACACTGAGCTGCGCATCACTATCCAAGCAAACCCGCCTAACGGCGGGTTTGTCCTTGCTATTGTGTGCTTATTCAAGTGAAGTCGTCGTCCAGCGCCACTCCCCATGGATGCAGGTTCGGCCAGAGCGGTAATCCCCCTCCAGGAAACCAATGATGGCTTCCAAGCCACTGCTACCGGCTGAATACCCGTCCTGGTCTGCCCTCGCGGGTGATCATTGACCTAGCGGTGGTGTGCGCGGCGGGATCATGCGCTTGCTGCCGGTGGCTTCAAATGCGCCAGCGAAGCGCAGCAGCGCGTTGTCATCATAGGCGCGCCCGGCAAAAGTCAGCCCCACCGGCATGCCGATATCAGCCATCACTCCCATCGGCACGGTAACTGTCGGGACGCCAAGATGGCGGATGGCGAGGTTGCCGTTGGCTACCCAGACGCCGTTGCTCCAGGCGATGTCGGCTGAGCGCGGATTGACGTCCGCATCTGCCGGGCCGACGTCGGCCACGGTGGGGAACAGCACGGCGTCCAGCTTTAGCGCATCCATCCAGTCTTCCAGATCCAGCTTGCGGGTCTTTTCCAGACCACGCAGACCATCCTGCACGCTTTCAATCCGGTCATAGGACTTGAGGCCCCGCTTGGCCATGTTGACGTACTCGTCCATGCCGGCGGCCAGGTCCCCTTCGCGGTTTGGCAAGGTGCCCGGATCGTGCGGGAAGATCTTCGGACCATCCACGTCAGCCAGTTTGTTGAGCTTGGGGTCGCCGTTGGCGCGCAGGAACTCATCGAAAGCCCAACCGGACAGCTCCCACAGCTCGTCATTGAGGAACTCGGCTGAGACGATGCCGCGGTTGAATACAGTGGGCGCGCCGGGACGATCGCCTTCACAGTTGGAAACCAGCGGAAAATCCACTTCGATGACTTCCGCTCCGGCGGCTTCCAGCGCCTGACGCGCGGCTTCCCAGAGATCGATCACGGACGCGCGGGTATGAATGCGCTGTCCGGTGGGGCCGCCAATGCCTGGCGTTTCGCTGGTGCCGGCCAGTTCGTCCTTGTTGATGTACATGCGTGGTATGCCAAAGCGCTTGCCTTTGAGTGTGTCGGGCTGAGCCAGCAGGCCGGAATAGGAATCTGGCCGGACCTCCGAGGCTTTGGGAATCTCCACCCAGGGCTGCAGGCGCCATAGGTCGCCACGGCTGATCGGGTCGTCCGCGACGATGACGTCGAGCACTTCGAGCAAGTCCGCCATGGTGCGGGCGTACGGCACGACAACGTCCATGGTCGGCGTCAATGGCCAGTTGCCGCGTACCGAGATGACCCCGCGAGACGGCGTATAGGCGCACAGACCATTGTTCGAGGCCGGGCCGCGGCCACTCGACCAGGTCTCCTCGGCCATGCCGAAGGCGGCGAAGCTGGCGGCCGTAGCGGTGCCGGCGCCATTGGAAGAGCCGGAGGCGAACGGCGCCGTCAGGTAGTTGGCGTTATAGGGGCTTTCGGCGCGACCGTAGCAGCCGCGCTGCATGCCGCCGTTGGCCATTGGCGGCATATTGGTCTTGCCCAGGCAGATGGCGCCGGCTGCGCGCAGGCGCGCTATGGTGAAGGCATCGTGCTGGGCTACCAGATCCTTGAACGCCGGGCTGCCTGAAGCGGCGGTCAGTCCCTGCACCAGATAGCTGTCCTTGGCGGTATAGGGGATGCCGTCCAGCGGGCTCAGCGTTTCACCACGAGCGCGACGGGCATCGGATGCCTCGGCTTCCTTGATCGCCTCCGGATTACGCACCACCACCGCATTGAGTCTGGTCTCGGTCGCGGGGCCATCGTAGGCCTCTATCCGCGCCAGATAGGCCTTGACCAGTTCAACCGCTGTCGAACGCCCGGATTCGAGCGCTGCGCGCAGCTCGGCAATGGATAGCTCGGTCACCTCGATCATGCTACTACCTCCACTAAGAAGACGGATTTCATGCCCATCGCGGTGACCGTTTTCCTGCAGGCGCAGGCGGGTCATGCCGCACGGTAGCCGGCGCGCGCATGGGCTGTTCTGCAATATGGCGGCTAATCTACAAGAGATAGCGTTATACGGGAAAATGATTCATTTTGATGCACTTATTCATGCGGCGAATACCGGGGCAGCGCCGCATCATCGGATTCGATGAGCTTGCGCATCAAATCGCGCAGCCAGTGCAGCGCAGGATGACTATCCTGCACCGGGTGCCAGATGCAGTTAAGGTGATAGCCTGGCAACTCTTCCGGCAACGCCACCATCTTTAACGGCCAGTAACCCGCCATCATCGCCGCTACTTTCTTGGGCAGGATAAACAAATGATCGGTGTTGCTGACGATGGCGGCTGCAGCCATATAGCTTTGGCTGTGTACCGAAATCTTGCGCTGCAAGCCGCGCTCGGCAAGAAAATCATCCATTGGCGACCCCAGATTGCCCAGCGGCGCGTGGAAGACATGCGGCAAGGCAATCAGATCCGATAGTGTCAGCCTATCGTTCTGGAGCGGGTGATCATGACGCAAGATGCCGATCAGCGGCTCGTTCAGCCAGGTTTCCCGGCACAGATAGCTGGGGATGGACATGTATTCGTCAAAACCCAGCAGGAAGTCGATTTCGCCGTCGGCAAGCGCCAGTTCCGGAATGTCTTCCCGCAGGATGGTGATGTCGATATGAACGTTGGGCGCGGCCTCCGCCAGTTTTTTCACCAGGGGCGGAATCAGCACGCACTCTACATAATCCGTGGTGCACAGGGTGAAGCGGCGCGCCGATGTTGCTGGGTCAAAGGCCTCCGGCTGGCTGAAATGGCTTTGCAGCAGGCTGAGCGCCTGATGGACGCCCTGTTGCAGATAGAGTGCTTTTTGCGTCGGCAGCATGCCGTGCGGCGAGCGCACCAGCAGCGGGTCGTCGAAGAATGTCCGCAAGCGATTGAGCGAGTGGCTCATCGCAGGCTGGCTGACAAACAGTTTCTCTGCCGCCCGTGTGACACTGCGCAGGCTGATCAGGGCATCCAGTGCCAGCAACAGGTTCAGATCCAGTTGATGCAGTTTCACACCATTCACCGTATTTATGAAAGCATTCGTATTGTTCATTTGCCGAATAGTTTGGCTCTTCATAGACTACGCCTGTCAATCACTTCGTCGTTCATTGCAGAGGAAATCTGCAGTTCCAGAACGTTGATCCGCCCGGCGAATGTGCATTGGTCTAGCCTCCGCATCGCGCAGATCGGGAGACGTGTCGAGTCTGTCATCCGCAAATGCACGATCTATTGAATACTTCTGATGGCATTTATCAAGCCGATGGTGATCAAAATGAACAATAAAACGCACAATAGCCTACCTGCCGCCGACGGTTTTCACATGCCGGCCGAGTGGGCTGAGCATCAGGCGGTATGGATGATCTGGCCGCAGCGCCCGGATAACTGGCGCCATGCCGGACGCGAGGCGCAACAGGCTTTTGCTGCCATCGCCAAAGCCATTTCGGCGACTACGCCCGTGTTCATGGCCGTGCCAGAATCGTTCATGGCACAGGCGCGCGCCGTCATGCCGTCCGAAGTCACCCTGGTTGCAATGAACAGCGATGACTGCTGGATGCGCGACAGCGGACCGACCATGGTGATCGATCAGGCGGGCCATCTGCGTGGCGTGGACTGGAAGTTCAATGCCTGGGGCGGCTTCAATGGCGGGCTGTACCATCCTTGGGATCAGGATAGTGAAGTGGCGAGCCAGGTGCTGGCCCAGCATGGCTTTGATCGCTATGAAGCCCCGCTGGTGCTGGAAGGCGGCTCGATTCATGTCGATGGTGAAGGGACGCTGCTCACCACCGCGGAATGTCTGCTCAATCCCAATCGCAATCCGGATTTGTCCAAAGCCCAGATTGAGGCCTTGCTTTCCGAGTATCTGAATGTGACACACTTCATCTGGCTGCCGGAAGGCGTGTTCATGGATGAAACCGACGGCCACATCGACAATATGTGCTGCTTTGCCCGTCCTGGTGAGGTGGTGCTGCACTGGGTCGACGATGAACAGGATCCGCAGTATCCGCGTTCGCAGGCCGCCTACGAAGTGCTGTCCAAAGCGCGCGACGCCAAGGGCCGCCAGCTCAAGATCCACAAGATGCTGGCCCCGGGCCCCTTGTTCTATGAGCAGGATGAAACGGCTGGCGTGGTGGCTAGCGGGCAGGCGGTGCCGCGTGAGGTTGGCGAGCGCATGGCCGCTTCTTATGTCAATTTCCTGATCAGCAACGGACAGATTATTTTCCCGCTGCTGGATGAGCGTACCGATGCCGCGGCAGCCAGCCGCTTGCAGGAGATCTTCCCTGAGTACCGAATTGTCGGCGTCCCGGCGCGCGAGGTACTACTGGGTGGCGGCAATATTCACTGCATCACTCAGCAGATTCCGGCAGGCAAGGCTGGCTGAGGCACTATCGTGCACGGCGGGTGCATTCCCGCCGTTTCCGTTTGCCATGCGCCGAGCTTGTGCGGAATTTTGTGCGTGGTCAGCTGATGGTTCCCAAGGTCGGCCGAGATATGATTCCGATCACGCTATGTGACCGGAGGCCTGTCTGGGCTAAACGGCCAAGCTTATCCTTCCGGTTTCGCGTTTCCGCCCCCTTCCGCAGTCATTCCGTTTTTCGCCTTTTTCATTCCCTGAGCTCTTGATCCAGCGAGACCTTCCGTGGTTGAAACCCTGCCTCAGAACCTGTTTACGATCTGCTGCGCGTCGGCGATACGGCGTTGAAAATGGTTTCGAAATGCTCATGTACCGTCGGTACACTCCGCTTTCTCAACCGTTTTCGCCTTGTCTCGCCTTAGCTCGCGAGATCGTAAACACGTTCTCAGACCAAGCCCACGGTATGGCGCATGGGCGGTCAGGGAGGGCACGGCTTCAGGGATAGGTGATGATGAAAACGGCCTTGGCATTGGCGTGGCCGGCGGTGACATTGCCGGTGCGCACATAGCTGGCGTACAGCGGCATGCTGACCATTCCGTTCAGGGGCGAACCCATGTCGAAGCTAGGCGTGCCGGCATCGTTTTCCGGCCCAAACGTGATGATGTCGCTTTCCGCGCCGCCCAGACTCCGGCTCAGTTGCAGCCCTAGGCCTCGGGCTGCGGCGACGCCTCCTTCGGGGGTGGCGTTGATGCTGAGCAGCCGGCTGCTATTGCCGAATTGGTTGGCGTCGCTGAATTGAATCTTGGGCCGGGCTTGCGCCGCGCATTTGCTGAGCTGCAGCGAGAATTGCTGGGGCGCTCGGGTGGATGGCTGGCCCAAGGCGGGGAAGTCCGCCGGGGTGTACTGTCCCATTGGGACGGTGATGTTGGCGGTCTGCAGTTCGCAGGTGTTGGCTACGGGCACGTTGATGTTCAACAGCTCGCCAAAAGAGGCCTGCTGATAACAATCTCTTGTTACGTTGCCGTTGCGGGTGGCGTCAATGTAGAAGGAGGCGCTGGCGCCGGGCACGTTCCCCACGGTGCCGCCCGGCGTGGGACCGGTCAAGATCAGCTCCTGGTACAGCTGCAAGGTTAGGGTGTCGAATGTGCCGCCACTCGTGCGTTCGGCGGGTTTCGAGGTCAACACGCGCTCCATAGTGGGGTCGTACGGCAGAGAGGGCTCTCCGTTCCCTGCCTGGTAGCTCCAGCGCAAACCGATGCCGGCGATATTGGTGGGAATGGTTTCATGGGACCCAAGCTGGCCGCCGTTGCCGTTCGTCCAGGCGCCGTGGATGCGCACGATGTCCGGTCCGCCGACCTGGCCTTGATATTCGCCGCGCACGGCAATGCCGCGCTTGGCCAGCACGGTGCCCGGCGGAGTGTCGGCGGTAATGGTGATGGTGCTGCCGCTCAAGCCGTTCCAGGGGCCGGGCGTGGTGTTGGCGAGCGTGCAGTTGCGCGCCGCCGCCGCCGCGTGGGCTGTGACGCCGTGGCTAAGCAAAAGGGCGGTCAGGCAGGCCGCGCATGCGCGCTGGATAAGCCGCGCTTGTGGGGTGGAGCGGATTGCGTGGGCCATTTTTCCTTCCTTGGGAACCGATGACGATCCGCGCCGCTCCAGCGGAGGCGGCGCGAACCGGATTACAGCCTGGTCAAGCGGCCGCCGGATAGACCGGCGGCCGGGCGGAGCTTAGAAGTAGTAGTAAGACGAGATGGTGCCCTGATTGACGCCGTACAGCGGCACCAGCAGCGCATTGCCCATCACTTCATTGGCGCGCATCAGGCCGTAGTTCCAACCCACCAGGCCGCCATAGGTCTGGCGCCAGCCATTGACGAAGTTGACCTTGCTGGTGGCGGTGGAGTAGTCGACGGTGCCGCCGTCTTCGTTCATGCCCACCAGGCCGCCCAGGATGCTTTCCACGCCGCCGCTGACCGCGCCGCTGGCCACGGAGCTCTGGATTTCGCTCTGGTTGAGCCCTACCAGGCCGCCGACGATGCTGCGGTATTCGCCGCGCACATTGCCGGTGGCTTGGGCGGTGGTGATGCGGCCGGCGTTTTCGCTATTGCTGTTGACGCCCACCAGGCCGCCGACGCGGCTGGTGTTGCCGCCGGAAACGTCGCCGGAAGCGTCCACGGATTCCAGGTTGCCGCCGTTGTAGCCCACCAGGCCGCCCACTTGGCTATTGGTCCAGCCGCTGACTTTGCCGCTGGCGCGCGCATAGCTGACGTTGCCGCTGTTGTTGCTGCCTATCAGGCCGCCCACGCGGCTGTTATGGCCGCCGGTTACCGCGCCGCGCGCTTCCGCGGTGCGGATGTTGCCGCCGTTGTTGGTGCCGATCAGGCCGCCCAGGCTGGCGCCGGAGGTGTCGTACACCGCGCCGGTGGCGCTGACGTCTTCCAACTCTCCGCGTTGGTTAAGGCCCACCAGGCCGCCGATGGCGGAGCTGCCCACGCCGGTGATCTTGCCGCTGGCGCTGGATTTGACGATCTGGCCGCCTTCGTTGTGGCCCACCAGGCCGCCGATGCGGCTGTCGTAGGTGGCGTATACGCTGTTGCTGGCTTGGGAGTCGGCAATCAGGCCGCCTTTGGCGTAGCCCACCAGGCCGCCGACATTGACGCCGGCGCGGGCGTCGATAGAGCCGGCCGCGCTGGAGCCGATGATCTGGCCGCCGTTGTTGAGGCCCACCAGGCCGCCCACGCCGCCGCTGCCGATTTCATTGCGCGGCATGTTATAGGCGTATACGCGCGCATTGGTTTGGGAGGCGGTGATGACGCCGCGGTTTTCCCCCACCAGGCCGCCCAGCACTTGGGTGTAGCCGTTGCCGTAGACGTTGCCGGTATAGGCGGAGCTGAACACCTTGCCGGTGTTGGCGCCGATCAGGCCGCCGACGATGTTCATCGGGCTGCCGTTGGCGTTGACGGTGGCGTTGCTGGTGGCGTTGTGGACGGTGCCGGTGTTGCGGCCCACCAGGCTGCCGATCTCGACGCGGCCGGTGTAGTTGGCGTAGCCGGTTACGGAGCTGTTGATCAGGTTGACGTTGCCGATGATGCCGGCGTTGTTGGCGAACAAGCCCAGTGCCGGGCCTGCGTTTTGGATGTTCAGGCGGGTGATGTTGTTGCCCAGGCCGTCGAACACGCCGGAGAACGCCGCGCCGCCGCTGCCGCCGATGGAGTTGAACACGCGGTTATAGCCGTCGACGGCGTTGCCCAGCACATAGAGGCCGTTCAGGTTGGTGTTGACGGCTTGCAGTTGGGCCACGTCCTGGATCACGGTGTAACGCTTGCCGTTGGATTCGAAGCCGGCGCCCTTGCCGGACAGGGTGACGCGCTTGCCGGCGGCGACCACGCGGCCTTGGCCGGTGGTGTCTTCGTGGTTGAGCGCCAGCGAGGCGCCGGCTCCGCTCAGGCTGAGGTTGGCGTTGAGCATGACCTGCTTTTGGGCGGTCAGATCCACCGCGGCGCCTGCGCCGCTGGCGTAGAGGTCGGCGTTCAGGTTGACGTTTTGCCGGTCGGAACGCAGCGTCAGCTTATTGCCGCTGGACCAATTGATCTTGCCGTTGGCGTTGAGGTCGCCCTGAGTGCTGACCAGCTCGATATGGGTGTTGGCCAGGTTGCGCGAGACGGTGTCGCTGTAGAGGCCGCTGGACACCGGGGAAGAGGCGGAGGGGCTGAGATCCAGTTGCTCGGCGCTGACTTTCCACGTGCCGGTGCGGCCGTTGCTGGCCGCGGTGGTGACGTTGGTGGCCAGCGCAACGGTCACGGCCTTGCCTTTGACTTCGATCTGGCCGCCGTCGCCCAGGAAGCTGCCTTGAGCGCTGGCGTTAAGCGTGCCGGCCACGTTGACGCGCTGGTTGTCGCCGGCGTCCAGCACGATCTTGCCGGCGCGGTTTTGCAGGGTGCGGGCTTCGATCACGCCGGTGTTGTTGACGACGTTGCGCAGGAAGTTGTCGCTGGCGCGGGCGGTCATCAATACTTCCCCGCCGTCGGCGCGCAGTAGGTTGCCGTTGTGCACTTGGGCGTTCACGGCGGCGGCGTCCACTTGCAGATTCACCAAGCCGGAGCCGTCGAAGTTCAAGGTGAAGGCGTTGCCGCCGGCCAGGGCCACTTTGCCCAGGTTGGCCTGGATCACGCCGGTATTGCTGACGCGCGCGCCCAGAAGCGCCACCGCGCCGCCATTTTGGGCGACGAGGGAGCCTTGGTTGGAGACTTCCGCCGCGGAGTTGCCTTCAAAACGGTAGTGGCCGGCCATGAAGCGTTCGACCGAGAGGTCCTGACTGGAGGCGACCAGGCCGCCCACGTTGACTTGCGCGGTTTTGCCGAACAGCACGCCGTTGGGGTTGACCAGGAACACGCGGCCGTTGGCGTTCAACTGCCCCATGATGTTGCTGCCGTCCACGCCCACTACGCGGTTGAGGGCGATGGAGGCGCTATTGGGCTGGTTGAAGGTGACTTTGTGACCGTTGCCGATATTGAAGCTGTTCCAGTCGATCGCCAGTTTGTCGCTGGATTGATTGATGGACATTTGCTTGCCGTTGTCGAACACCAGGATGTTGCCGTTGCCGGTCTTGATGCTGCCGCCGTCCGGCAAGTTGGCCGCCTGGACGTGCGCGGTCAGCAGCAGGGCCAGAGCCGGCAGGCCGCGCGCCAGCAGGCGGCTGCCGCTGCCCGGCTTGCCGCGAGCGCGGCTGAGTTCGCTGCCAACGCTCCAGCACTGGCGCAGGGAATTCCAAATCAGAGCGTAATTCTTATTCATGACAACTCCATCTTGTTGATAAGCGAAATGCGGGCTCCCTTGTGAGGGAGGGTGTATCCAGCGCGGCGACGTCACAGTTGCCAGGTCGCCTGCGCCCAGATAGCGGGGTTGCGCGTGTCCTGGCCGCCGTCGTTGCCGACGCGCCAGGCCGCGCTCACATTCAGTCTCAGGCTGTCGCGCAGCCAGTTCAGGCCCAGTCCGGCCGCGGTGCGGCTCAGGACGGGGTTGCGATAGCCCCAATCGCGCTTGTTGGCGCGGGTTTGGCCATAGTCGTAAAACAAGGCGGTTTCCATGCCGGGCCAGGCGGCGTAGCGCAGCTCCAGGTTGCCTATCCAGCCTTGGTCGCCGCTGGCGTCGCCAGCTGGATAGGCGCGCACCGCGTAGGGGCCGCCCAAGCTGATTTTTTCCGAGGAGTCCAGGTTGCGGTCCGCCCATTGGCCGTTGAATTGGGCGTAGAGGCTGAAGCGTTGGCTGAGCCGTTGCAGGCGGACGGCGCTGAGGCTGAGCTTGCCGAAATGACCTTGGGTATCGGCGGTCAGCCGGTCGGCCCACCGCGCTATCGGGTCGTCAATGCCGAGCCGGCCGTAAGCGTAAGCCAGCGAAGCCTGGCTGATGCCGCCGCCGCCCCAGCCGTCCTGGCCGTTGGCGCTAAGCATGGCGGTCCATAGGCGCACGCGTTTGGCGCCGCGGCTGTCAAGCAAGTCGATGTCGTCTTTGAGCCGCTTGTCGTCATACATCAGTTGGGCGTAGACGCTGGCGTTCCGGCCGCGCCACAGCGGCTGGGAGAGAAATCCGCTTTGGATGCGGGCGTTGCCGTGGGCTTCCAGAGCGGTGAAGTCCCGTCCCAGCCGGTATTCCATATTGGAGTAAGCGGCGCCCACCCGCGTCAGCCAGGGGCCGACAGGCAGTTGATAGGACAGGCGTTGGTATTGCTGGCGGCCGTCGCTGCCCATTGCCCGCAGGCTGAGCTGATCGCCCAGCGCCAGAGGGTTGTTGAGGTTGAGGTTGCCGCCCAGCCGGTATTCGCCGGTGTATTTGCTGCCGTAGTTGTCGAGTTCGACGCCGCCGCTCAATCGTTCCCCGGGCAGGGCCTGCACCAGCAGCTCGGAGCTGCCGGCCTGGCTGCCGGGCCGCAGAGTGGAGCGCACTTTGACGCCGGGCAGGTCGTTCAAGCGCAACAGGGCGCTGTCCAGCGCGTCGCGCTCCACCAGCTGGCCCGCCAAAGGGCGCAGCGGCGCTTGCAGCACCTCGTTGCGCACGGCGGAGGCGTTGTCCAGCGTCACCTGGTCGTAACGGCCTTCCTGAATCTCGATGCGCACCCAGCCGTCTTCGATGTCCTGAGGCGGCAGATAGGCTTGGGCCAGCAGATAGCCGTGTTGCTGATAGAAGCGCGTGATGCCGTTGGCCGCCGCGTGTAGTTCAGCCAGGCTGAGTTCCTGACCGGCCAAGGCTTGCAGTTGCCGGGCCAGCGTGTCTTGAGCGAATACGCTGTTGCCGCTGAAGCGGAAACCGGTCACCAGCAGGCGCGGGCCGGCGTCCTGGGCGGCCGGGGATTCGGCGGCTGGCGGCGTCAACTCCAGCTGCGGGGCCGGGGTAGGCAGCAACTGCGGCCGCGCCGACTCAATGTCGCGCAAGGACTGGCCGGCGTCCGGGCGTTGCGCCAGGCCGGGCGCGCTCCATGCCAGGCCCAGGGCGGCCGCTAACAGCAGGCTATGGGCGCGGCGGTTCAAGATGGGCGCGCGGGACGGGAGGTGGGATCGGTTCTTCATCGGTTTATCGTTATGGCGAAGGCTGGGATGTGGATGCCGCCGCCTGCGCCTGCGGCAGGCAGGGGGCGACGAGCATGTCGTAGCGCTGTTGGCGGCCGGCGCGTTTTTCCGGCAATTGATAGTCGATGCGGCATTGCTGTTCCGGCGTGCCGCCCCATTCGACGATGAGCCAGCCGTTGGGCTCCAAGCCTTTGGCGAAGAGACGGCCGCCTTGTCCGACCACGCCGACGTTGTCGCCACGGGCGTTGCGCGCGGCGGCGCCGAAGGGCAGCGGCTTGTCGTCCGGCATCCGGCTGTCGATCAGGGTGGCGCGCGCTACTTCGGTGGCGTAGGACAGCATCACCACGGAACCCGCGCGCGGGGCCAGGCCTTTGCCGGTGGATTGCTTTAGCTCCACATCCAGCGGCATGCCCTTGGGATTCACCTCTATGGTGTTGAGGTGATAAGGCGTCAGGCTGGGCACCACGGCGTAGCCGCGGGCGTCCACCCGGGCCCGGGTGGCTCCGACCAAGGCGCCTTCCGCGTCCGGCACTCGCACCACGGCCAGGGTTTCCCCCAATGTCTGCGCCAGGGTCACGCCGCCGGGGTGCGCCACCAGGGCGCCGGCGGCACTGGCGGAATACTGGTTGTAGCCTCGGCCCGCGCTGACGCTGGCGTTCAACTGCGTGTAAGGCAGCTGATACCCCAGGCCGGCGCTGCCGCCGCCGCCGCCGCGTTCGGAATGGCTGGCGGAGACGGAGTAACTGCCGCGGTTGTCGTCGCCCAGCGTGCCGGCCAGGCTGGTGGTGGTCTGCAAGCCGCTGTCGGAGTCATGGGAAAGGAAACCGCTGAGCGTGGGCAAACGCCGGCTGTCGCCCAGGGGAAGGCTCAAATTGAGCGCATAGGTGGTCCGGCTGCGTTCCTGGGTGGTCGGGCCTTGGGCCAGATTGCGCGAACGTTGGGCGGAGAGGGTGTAGCTAACGGAGCCCACGCTGCCGCCGTAACCCACCGAGAAGTTGACCTCCTTGCTGTCGCTGCCCCAAAACTGTTGCATGGAGCCATTGGCGTACAAGGAGCCGCCGCCCAGTTGCTGGCTGATGTTGACGTCGAAGCGGTGACGCTGGCGCACGATCGCGTCCAGCGTCCGCCGGCGCTGGTATTGATCTTCCGCGACGATGCGCTCGATCAGGCTCAGATAGCCGGAGGTGGAGTAGCGGTAGGCCAGCAGCGAGAAGTTGGTACCGGTGCTGCTCAGCTTCTTGCTGTACGACAACCGCAGGCTGTTGCCCTGGATGCGGCGGTCGCCGGACAAGCGGCTTTCGGCTCGGGTCAGGTCGACGGCGAAGGCGCCGACGCTGGTATTGGCCGCCACGCCAAACAGCCCCGAGGCGTAACCGCGGGAGGCCACCGCGCCGGCGTAAGCCGTCCACATGCCGTCCAGGCCGCGCTGGTAAATGGCTTGGGCGAACAGCGGATCGTCGGTCAGGCCTGGCTGTTTGACCTGGCCGGCGATCACGCTGTAACGCTGGACTCCGCTGCGCAAGAGCTGCGGCGTCGCCGCATAGGGCACCACGCTGGTGTATTCCTGGCCATCGGCCTCGGTGACTTTGACCAGCAGGTCGCCGCCCTCGCCGCTGGCCTGCAGGTCGCTGATGGTGAAGGCGCCGGGCGCCACGGTGGTTTCATAGATCAGATAGCCGCGTTGGCTCACGCTGACTTTGGCATTGGTCCGTGCCGTGCCGTGGATCGCCGGCGCGTAATGGCGTTGGGTGTCCGGCATCATGCGCTCGTCGCTGCTGAGCTGGACGCCGCGGAAGGACAGGCTGTCGAACAGCTCGCCGCTGCTGGCGGTTTCGCCCAGCACCAGCTGCGAACGCCAAGCCGGCACATCGGTTTGCAGATAGACCGAGCCGCTTTGATAGCGGGCGGCGCGCCCTGTCCCCCAAGACAAGGAACCGTTGTGGCGCAGCCGCCACGCGCCCAGGTTCAGGCCGCCGTTGAGGCCCAGGTAGCCGCTGTTGGAGCGCTTGCCCAGGCTTTCGCTGCTGTACAGGTTGGCGTTGTAGTTGAGCAGGCCGGCGGTGACGCCGCTTTCCCATTTTTCCGGACCAACATAGGTGCTGGCGGAGGCGAAATGCACGAAGATGGCCGGCACTTGCAAGGACAGTTTTTGCTCGGCCATGTCGGCATTGACGCTGGCGCCTGGAACGTACTGGCCCAGATCGCCGCAGAACAAGGCGTCCGGCATGGGGTTGAGCTCGTCTGACCCGCTTTGGCCGCGCGCGGCCTTGTCCATATCGATGCCCAGCCGTTCCAGTTGCTCTCTGCGGAAGCAGGGGCGCGCGGCCGTCCCGGGCGCCGTTTCGGCGAATTCGATGTCCTCCATGCCCTGCCAGCGGCCATTGACGCTGATTTCCAGGCGGTAGGTTCCCGGCGGGGTCTTTCCTTCCTGTTCAAAGCGGCTGAGGTCCAGCGGCGGCCCGCCCGCCCCGGTAAACAGATAGGCGGAGTCGAACACCAGGCCTCGCGCATTGCCCGAGGCGGGGGTTGCGGGCGGCCGGATAGCGGTCAGCGCGGCGCCGTGGGCTTCCGCGGAGTCGGGCAAATCGGCCCTACCCGCATTGCCGGACGCGCCGGCGGAGGGCGTCGCGCCGGCCAGCACGCCGCCGAACACACCCACTGCCCACCAAGCCAGGGGCTTGGCTTTGGGCGCACGCGCCCGGGCTTTGTCGCTTACGCTCAAGCCGATCATGAATTGCCTCGTATTGCGCTGTGCCGCCGCGGCAGGGGCAAGCCCTTGTCGGCGGTTGGGGATGGAAATCTTGGGAACGGGCGCGTCGGACTTATTGCAGCCGTGCCTCCGCGTCTATGGTTCCGCCAAAGTCGCTGACGGCCTGAAATTGCAACAAGGCCCCGGTCTTGAAGGCCTGAGCTTGCCGTTTGATCAAAAACCGCTCGGAGGAGAAAGGCTTCACCATGTCAACCGCCACCTCGACCGGTTTGGCGCCGTCAGCGGTCAGCTTGGCCTGGAACAGAGAGACGAAGTACGGCGTGGGATTCCGGGCTTCCAGATAACGCTGCCCGTTTTCCGCCACCACTCGCCATTGCATTTTTTGCGGCGCCAGCGCGGGCTCGCCCGTCAAGGCTTGGGGCCGGAAAAACACTTTCAGCCGAGTGCGGTAAGTAAATTGCAGGTAGTTGTCCCCCGCCGCCTTGGGCGGGACTTCCAGGAAGTTGATCCAGAACACCGATTCGCGGTCTGGCGGCAAAACGTCCCCGCTGTACACCATGCGCACCACTTGCCGCTTGTCGCCGTCCAGGCGGACAATCGGCGGCGACAGGGTGAAGGGCACCTGAATATCGCTGGGCGCGACGGTGGCGTCGCCCAAATCCAGCCAGGACTGCACCAGGATCGGGTCCTTGCCCTTGTTCTCCAGCTGAATGCTCACTTCCCGTTCCTGGGCGGGATAAATAATCCGCGTCCCCCGGATCACGAGCGCCGCTTCCGCGGCGCTCGCCCAGCAAAAAGCCGCCACAGCACACACAGCCGCCATTCCCGCATACTTGCGCGCCATCCATGCCATGGCCGCTCCTCCCTAGCTGACAGTCAGATAAACGCGCCGATTATTGGTAAGCCAGTACATAGTCGATCTGGCTGAATACCGCGCCGCTGCCCGGCACGGTGCCGGTGTTGACGCGTTGGAGCTTGGCCGACAAGGGGATATTGGCGGAGCGTTGCACCACAGGTTGGCCATCTCCCGGCACACCAGGCGTCAAGGTGGCGATCGGCATGTCCGCGCTATTGGTGGAGCCCAGAGGGATCTTGACCGCGCTGCCGCCAGAGCCTTTGTACAGTTCGATTTCCAGGTTGGACGCCGCGCTTGGTCCGCTCAGCTTTAAGCGGCCGGTTTCTTTGTTCACGTTCTGGTTGTTGGGGTTGAAGGCGATTTGCACGCGGGAGGCGTTGCATACATCGGACTGGCCGGAAACGGTCAGGCTGAACGGGACTTCAGCGCTGCCGGCGGTCGGGATTTGATCAGGCGTCAGGTTATTGAAGTCCACCACTTTGTAGCCGTCTTCCTGACCATCGATCAGACAAGTGCTGGTGGCTACGCTGCCCTTAAATACGATCTCGCCGCGGTTGGCGGCAAACGCTTGGGAGGCCATGCCCACGCCCAAGGCCAGCGAAACAATGATTGCCAGTTTATTCATAAAACACTCCACACTTAATTAAGTTAAATCACAGCCGTGACCATGTTTCCTGACCACCGCCCGCGAGACAGGCCGCCACATCAAATCACTCCGGTCTGTCGCCAATGGCAGAAACATCCGCCGATCAGTAAGGGCATTATCTATAGGTGTTTCGTACAATAGAATAAGGCGTTTCTTAAAGCTGAGGTTTGGGCCGCAGAATAAGGAATTTCTTAATAAAAAAGTAAAGTGAAGAAATCGTGGCCTAGATTTTTGGAGACCAAGCAAGCCAACGCCGCCTCTCAGTCGAGGCGATCCGGGGGTAGGAAGGGCTATCGTTGAAAAACGAGTGTGGGTATGGAGCCGCCTGGCTTGTCATTGAGCAAGGCAGATTTTCATGAGGTCGCAGCATCGGCGAGCCTGCTCAGCTCCGCGAGATTACGCGATGCGTCTGAGCCGGGTATGGGTGTTCATGCGCTTGTGCAGGCTATGAGTACCTGGCGGGAAGGTGCCCTTAAAACCTGTTTACGACCTGCTGCGCGTCGGCGATACGGTGTTGATAACGGCTTCAAAATGCTCATGTACCATCGGCACATTCCGCTTTCTCCGCGGTTTCCGCCTTGTCTCGCCTTGGCTTGCGAGATCGTGAACATATTCTCAGAGTCATGCGTTTTAGCGAAACAGTCCCATTTCCAAACAGAGAGTGATCAAGTCCTGATCGCTTCGAGCACCCAGTTTTCTCATGCCGGAAACTTTTTGAGCGCTGATGGTTTTTTCGCTTCGGCTTAGCATTTTTGCTATTTGGTTTAGCGTCATGCCTGCCACGAAGTGACGTAAAACTTCAAATTCCCTGGCGGATAATTTTTCCACCTTGCTGCCTATTGTATCCTCGGCAATATTTCCCCTATTGGGAGGGGGAAGTGCCGACCCTCTATTCACCACTTGCTCCAGCGTGCGTCGTAGCTCAGATAGTGGTTGGCTTTTCAGAACCACCGCCGTCACGCCCAGATCTTGCAGGCTTGAAACGATCAAGTGGTTGGAAACCATTGTATAAATGATAAGCCGTACATTGGAGAAATGGCGTAGTAGATATTCTATCAGCTTCATGCCGTCGCCGTAGTTGGTGTCGCCGGGCATGCTGTAATCGACGATGACGATATGAGGCAGTTCATTTTGTTGCCGCAAGTTAATCAGTGTTTCAACTAATTCAGTGGAGTTGTGCGCCTCTCCCACCACTTCCAACAGGGTATTGCGCTCCACTTCTTCACGAATGCCCATCAGAACGATAGGATGATCATCGGCTATCAATACTTTTATTTTGCTCATGGTGTTTCCAGTGAATTTGATTCCAATGCCTATCTCTCAATCAATAAGCGGGGCCTTTATCATCTCTGTTGTTTAAGAAGCCGCTAGCCCTTGCAAAGCAGCCTCCAAACGGTTTTGAAACTGCTCCAGCTTGGCGATGTTCTCGTCATTCAATTCATACAACTCCGTGAGTTGTGCTTCCAATGCTTGGCCAGCGCTCATTAGCGTTTGCGCGTTGACTACCGCCAGGGCGCCATTAATGCGATGCAAGATGGTAGCTACTTTATGTGGTTTTCTGGACATTGAAGCCGTGTATAGCACGCCTAGGTCTGTGTGCATGGTGCGCAAAAATAGCTCGCGCATGGCCATTGGCACCCTCAAGCCATCTGGGATGGGGATGGTTTGCGCAGAGAGGGAAGCGGGCTTTTCTAAAGCTTTTTGGCTTAGCCGCGTTAATACGGTGCGCAAGCCGTGTAAATTGATGGGCTTAACCAACCAGGCATCCATGCCTGCGCGCAGACACGCTTCTTCCTCAATCCGCATGGCATTCGCGGTGACGCCGACGATGGGAATGTCCACGCCTTGGCCCCGGAGGGCTATGGCCAGCTCGTACCCATTCATCAGCGGCATGTTGACATCGGTCATCACTAGATCATACGGACGCATATTCCAGTGTTTCAAGGCTTCATGGCCATTGCCCACGACACAGGCGCGGCAACCCAGCAACTCCAGCTGCTCTTTCAAGATGAGTTGGTTGATCGGGTTATCCTCGGCGACCAAGACGTTCAATCCTAGTGCGGCAGTATCGCTGACTGCTTCCGGCTGGTCCTCGCCGGGCAGGCCGTGTTTTGCCAGCCATACCGCTTGCAGGATGCCGTTGAGATGGTGCGTGTTCACCAACCAACTATCTCCCTGCAGTTGCGCCTGCAGCGGTCCTTCCGGAGTGGCGATGACGCGTGTGCTCAGTGGGTGGCTAGGCCATTCATCCGCAGGGTCCAGATCTAATAGAATCAATCCGGAATCTTTCGGCACAGGCTCCATCGGGTCCAGCCAGCGAGTGCTGGCGCCCTGTCGGGTCAGCCAGCGTATCAGGCTTTCTCCCTGCTCTTTCAGATGAGCGCGCAGCAACACGGTAGTCTGGCTCAGGGGGTAGTCCGTAAGCGTGGGGGCCGGCGCTTGTTGCTCCAGTTCCAAGGACAGGGTGAAGCTACTGCCCAGCCCCAGATCGCTGACGACTCGAAGGGAGCCTCCCATCAATTGACTAAGTTGCCGGCAAATCGATAAGCCTAGTCCTGTTCCCGCAATCAAACCAGGCAGGGCTTGAGCCTGATAGAAGGGCTCAAACAGCCGGGTTTGTTGTTCCTGAGTGATGCCTATGCCGGTGTCGGTCACTTGCCAGGCTAAATTGACGCGGTCGTTTGGCACGGCGGTGGCTTTCAGGCGCAATACAATCCAGCCGGATTCGGTGAACTTGATGCTGTTGCTGAGTAGGTTATTTAAAATCTGGCGAATGCGCGTGGCATCCCCCAATACTAGCTCCGGGGTGTTCTCATCAAGATTGGCATACAACCGTAGTCTTTTGTTTTTAGCCATGGCGGCAAAAGCGCGCACAACCTCTTCGGACAGGCTAAGCGGGGAGAATGATTGCGACTCCAATGCCATTTGCCCGGACTCAATCTTGGAAACATCCAATACATTGCTGATCAATTGCAACAATAGAGAAGACGAGTCTTGCATGGTGCTCAAGTAAGCGCGCTGACGCGGGCTTAGCGGGGTCATGTCAAGGATTTCTATCGTACCCAGCAGGCCGTAAAGCGGGGTGCGAATTTCATGACTGATGGTAGTCAGAAAATGGGTTTTGGCTTCATTCGCGCTATCCGATACCCGCTTTGCCGCCTCCAGCGCCATTGAGCTGGCTTTGTAATGAGAAATATCGCTAAAGGAGCATAAGATGGCGTTCTTGCCGCGATGACGGGCTGGAGCAAAGCTGGCTTGCAAATAGCGCTCTCCAATGCGAAGACAAGCGGTGCGGTTAGAGACATCTTTTCCGTCTATTATTTCGCCCCAGAATGCGATCAGCTGCGGGTAGTCTCGCTCTTTGTCAAACCACTCCAACGCTAGCGGATTGACCACCAAGGGTTGGAGAAGAGGCAGTTCCAGAACAAACAAGGCGGTTGGCGCGGTTTGCGTTACCACGCGATTGAAGGCCTCGCTTTCCAGCACGGCTTGGTGCGAGGCTTGTGCCGGCGCCAATACTCGAAGCCGATACCAGCGTACCGCCAGTACGCCGCTCAAAGCCAGCAATAGCACGCTGATCATAAAGACTTGGACATGCCAGTTTGTCAGAGCGAGCAAATGGTTGTATTGCAATCGATATACCGCGGACCAATTCGGCTTGGTTTTAGTGGGCAAATAAAGCAGCAGGCCCTCTTGGCTAAAATTCAGTCCCGCTTTTAACGTCGACAATGAATAGGTTTTGCCTAACAGTACCCGTCCGTCGGGCGCAATCAGACTGATGTCGTCAAATACCCGGCGCTTGTTGGTGCCGCCCCAGCAAACATTTTGGATCTCCAGCGTTGAAACCGCCATAAGTTGGGAGCGGCTGCCCTTTTTCCAAAAATTTTCGCTGATATAGGCCGGGATATAGGCAAGCAGAGTGTTTGGATCGAGGCCTTGGACGTTTTTCCCGCTTACCCACTTGACCTTGGTGGTGTCATGCCGCTGTTGCAGTAAAAACTGGCGGATGGCGGAGGCTATCGTTGGAAAATTGGTGTGTGTCAGCGCCATTTCGGTTGCGGTATTGTCCACTGTCGGAACCGCCAGGCTGGTTGCTTCATCCAAGGCCAATAGAAAGCTTTGGGGGGCTTCGGTTTTGGCCAGCGACCAGTAAGTGCTGTAGTAATCCGCGCTTAAGGCCCCTAAGGCATACAGGCCGTTTGGTGGCTCTGGCCACTGATCTACGCGGTAACCCAGAGTAAACGGCATTGAATATGGGGAGCTGCGCCCCTCCACCATCAGGTAATCGCCAGCCTGCGCAATAGGGGTGTGTGTCGTTTCCAACAGTTTACCCAGCCGTTTGCCCATGATGTCGGAGTGGCGCCGCGCGCCGCGGCTAAGAAAGGTTTCATGCTCTCGAATGCCGTTGGCGACGCATGCGAAGTGTACCTGGGCCATATTCTGTTTTTCATCCAGCAGTAAGGTCGCGGCCCAGTAGCTGGCGGTTAAGGCGAGTAGAACCAAGGACAGGACCAAGATCAGACTCACATTGAGCTGTAAGGATGTTCTGATCAACTTACCGATGGATTGCGTATTATTTTCCATGACTCCGTTTCATTGACACATCTTGCGCGGGTCTATGCTTGGATTGGCTTGCAAGTGCTGGCGGCGTCGTTTCGTAAAACAGCCTGCGGCCAAGCGTTATCTCGCCGGCTGGGCTGACGCTCAGACAACGCCACTGGAAGAGAGATAGCCTGGGGAGGAAAGTTCGCCGTACTCCCTCCTCTGCTTCAATGAGTTTAAGCATCGAAACAGATTGGACAGACTGACTGGCTTGATGATCACCGCAGCCATCCCGGCCTCGCGTGCAAGTTGGGCTTCTTCTTTTAAAGTGCTGGCCGTCGTTCCCACGACCAAAAAGCCCGGCGCTTGCAGGTGGATTCTGCGCGCCAGCTCCCGGCCGTCCATCCGCGGCATGCTGATGTCCGTCAGCACCAGGTCAAATTCGTGGACATTCCATCGCTGCAGCGCTTCCTGGCCATTGGCGGCCAACTGCACGCGACAGCCCAAGGTTTCCAGTTGTTCCTTTAAAACCATGCGATTAATGTCGTTGTCTTCCACCGCCAAGACTCTGAGATTCAAGCTGCCCGGTGTTGAGGCGCCGGCCCCTGTCGGAGGGGCGGGGGCGAGCCCTAGCGTGGAAAGCACAGTATCCAAGATCACTGTCGGAGCGTATAAGGAGACCCATTCGGCGCTAGAGCGCGACGATTCGTCGCCATGCCATATCCGCACGCCGGGCCAGTTGGCACGCCGGTGCGGATCAATGTCCAAGCGCACTTCCAAGCACAGTTTGTCTCGCGGCAAGTTTTCCCTTGCGCAGGCCAGCGCTCTGCCGCCGAGGAAATTCAGCCAGTCGCACAGGCTGTCGGCCAGTTCTCGCACTGGCGCGCTGACGTAGATGGCGTGCTGAGTCAGAGGCTGTTGTCGTGAAGGGCTGTCCGCTAGCGGTTTCAGCGGTAGCCACAGAGTGAAACTGCTGCCCAGGCCCGGTTCGCTCACTACGGTGATGTCGCCTCCCATCAGGGTGGCGAGTTGCTGGCAGATCGGCAGACCCAGGCCGGTGCCGCTCGCCCTGCGGCGACCCTCGCCAACTTGGAAAAACAGCTTGAACAAAGAGGCCTGATCCTCGGCGGCAATGCCGATGCCGGTATCCGCGATCTGGATGGAGGCCCGGATACTGCCGTTGTTTCCATTGACCAAGCCGCAGCGCATGACGATACGGCCGTTATCGGTGAACTTCACCGCATTGCTGAGGAGGTTGCTCAGAATCTGTCGTACTTTGCGCGGGTCGCCCCGCAAGGGCAGGCTCAAACGCGGGTCGATACAAGCGTAGATCAATACGCCCTTGTTCAGAGCGGAGGCGGCGTAGCCGTGCACCACCTCATGCGCCAGCTCAAACAGATTGAATGTTTCCATCTCCAGCCGCAATTGACCCGCTTCTATCCTGGAAAGGTCCAGGACGTCATTGATGAGTCCCAACAGCGTGGTGGAGGAGCTTTGGATCGCCTGCACATAGCCTTGCTGTTGCGGGTCCAGGCGGGTGTGTTTGAAGAGCTCCAGGTTGCCGAACACGCCGTATAGAGGGGTGCGGATTTCGTGACTCATCGTGGCGATGAACGCGGTCTTGGCGGCATTGGCGGCATCGGCTAATTGCTTGGCGTGCTCCAGCGCCAGTTCGGCCTGTTTGCGCAAGCTGATATCGCTCAACGCGCACAGCAGCACTTCCTCTCCTCGATAGCGAGTGGGCACGAGACTGGCGAACAAATGGCGGCCATCGAGGGTGGCCAGCTCTTCGCTGACAACGCCGACTTGCTGCAGGCGCGCCCGCAGAAAGACGCGTTCCACCCACTCCGTCGACCTCCAATCCGGATCAATCGCGGGAAGCCAGTCGCGAGCTAACTGGTTTTCCAGAACGGCCTGACCATTGCGTCTGCGCAGCGCGCAAAGCGCCACAGGCGCCGCGTTGAATACCGAACGCAGAAAAGCCTCCGCTTCCGCATGCTGTTGCAGCCGCTGCAGCGCGGGCCGCACAAACCTGTTCAGTACGCATAGGCTGCCCAGGGCAAGCCCGGCGATAACGCAGCTTAAGACGGCCAGGCACTTTAACAAGGCATGGCGCATATCGTTGAGCAGAGCCGATTCCGGATAGCGATAGGCCAACATCCAGTCAGGCCCAAGCGGGAATCGGGTTTGAACGCTGGGCACAATAGGCAAGGCGTTGGACAGCCGTTGCCACATGTCCTGCGCCCGCCCTGAAGAGGCGGCGGCCGAAGCGCCCACCTCATGTTCATTAGCATCCAGCAAAGCGAACTCATAGCCAGCAAAGGGCTGCTGGCTGGCCAGAACGTCTCGTCCCAGGAACTCCAAAACAAGCCAGGCTTGTTCTCCGCTGTCCAGCGAAGAGGGGGAGATGAAAGGGCGCGCCATGTAAATGCGGCGCTGAGGATCTTTGGGATCGAACAGCCACACCGTCGTGCTTTGGTACAGCGGCGTCGGATTATCGCTTAACTGTCTAAGCACGGTGTCCGGCGTTTCTTCCCCGATTGGAAAGCCGCTTTCCAGCCTGTGCACGGCCAATTGATCCTTGCTTTGCCATAACAACAAGAGGTTGACGCCCAAGTTGGCTGCCTGGAGCTGATCGTTTAAGGACAAGGTCAAGCCGGGCGGAGGCAGAGGTTCGCCTATCCGGTTGAGGTGATTCAATGAACCTGGAGGCCGGTCTGAGCCAGCTGCGGCGGGCTTGTCCAGGTTTTTTAGGAATTCCACGCGGCGATTGAAAAAAGCCTTTGCGGCGTAAGCCGCTTCATTCATGGATAGACGTTGGACCGCGACATGACTATTCAGTTGGATATTCAGGTAAATAGCTAAAATGCATATAGTGCATAAAAGCAGCGCTCCAGCCAATAGCCACACAATACTGGCGGCCGCAGACAGCCGCAATGGCCAGGGTTTAAGCACTAAGCACTTGATATCCATCGGAATATCGTAATTGCGTATGCTGCCGGGAAATATAAGTAATTTCTGAAAGCAATAATGTTTTTCAAGTACGAAACATCAATAGTCTGGCTTGCAAGTTGGATGTCATTTTTATACATGGTTTCATAATGAAATTTATATTGCCGTGCCAGCTGGGCTCATGGGTTGACCCCTAGTGGAAAATTGCTGTCCAGTAGGGTTGGCCTGGTCGCTATGTCCGAACTGTCATATAGAACCAAGGTTTTGATTGCTTATGGATTTTGCCTGTCGACGTTGAGAGCTTGTTTTAAGAGGTTGGCGCGCGCTATCGGAGTCAAAATAAATTGAGAGAGTCTCGATAGAAACGGGTCAAGGCTGGCCGGGCATGCGTTCTTGCTGAATCAAAAATGGACTTAGGCCATGGGAAGGCGCCAAGGCGTTGGGATACATTTAAACTATAAATCAATGCGGCAAGCGGCGACAGGATCGCCATGGCGCTGAAGCGGGCTTAGAGATTGAACGGGTGCTCGCGAGGCCTCGGCTCGCCGATCCCAATCAATATCCCGTTAGTTTGGTTCTTGCCGCGCGAAAAAGCGCGCTGGCGAATCGCCGAAGGCGCGCCGGAACATCGCGATGAAGTTGCTGGGCGAGGCATAGCCCAATTCGTCGGACACCGCGGTCACGGCGACGCCGCGTGCCAGCATTTCCATGCCGCGTATCAGCAGCGCTTGTTGCCGCCACTGTCCAAAGCGCATGCCGGTATGCGCCAGGATGTGGCGGCGCAGAGTGCGCGGCGACATCGCCGCCGCGTCCGCGCAGTCGGCCAGTGCGTGTTTGCCGGCCGGCTCGGTTAGCAGGCGGCGGGCCAGCTCCGCGATGCGCGGATGCTCCGGTATCGGCAGGCAGAGCGCCTGCTGAGGCGCTTGCCGCAACTCGTCCAGCAGCACCGCGGCGATGCGCTCCTGCTCCGGCCGCCATGACGAATAATCCGTCCACGTCACCGCGCGGCGCACTGCGGCGCGCATCAGTTCGGTGATCGCCACCACCTGCGCTTGCGGACTCAGCGTCCGGCTCCAGTCCGGGTTCAACAGCAGGCTCCAGCCGGTCAGCGCGCCGCTGACGCGCACCCGGTGCGGCACGCCGGGCGGAATCCAGCCGGCGCGGTGCGGCGGCAAAACCCAGGCGCCGCACGGGGTGCGGATTTGGATCAGGCCGGTTTCCACGCACAGCAGCTGCCCGCGGGCATGGCGGTGCCAAGCGTATTCGCGGCTGCCCAGCCGGTAGTCGCTGTCTTCTTTATCGTTGCCGGGCACGGCGATCAGCGGCGGCCCGCCGATCCATTCGCTGAGGTCCGTTCCGTCTTCCGGCGGAGTGATGTCGATCTTGGCCATTTTTCACCATTTATTGGCAAAACAGCGTTATAGCAGCTTTGTCGGTAGCGCGCACAATCGTCGGTAAGGGCCTGGACGGCCGCCGGCGCGGCGGCGGTTCAGGCTGGGTGTCCACATGAGAAGCAAAGGAGAAGCTATGCAATCCCTACGCATTGGCATCGTCGGCGCCGGCTTGGGCGGGCTGTGTCTGGCCCAGGGCCTGGCGCGCGCCGGCGTCGCCGCCACGTTGTTTGAACGCGATCACGCTGCGGACAGCCGCTGGCAAGGTTATCGGCTGCGTATCGACGGCGACGGCCAGCAGGCGTTGAGGCGGGTCTTGACGCCGAGGCAGTTCGAGTTGTTCCGTCAAAGCTGCTCGCTGGGCGGCGACGATTGTTTCATCGACCCGCAACTGCGTGTTTGGTCGGAGCGGAAGCCGGCGCATTGGCGACCGTCGGCGCAGGACGGCGACGCGGCGCAGCGCGA
Organism: Chromobacterium fluminis; assembly: GCF_011602385.1. Lineage (NCBI taxonomy): Bacteria > Pseudomonadati > Pseudomonadota > Betaproteobacteria > Neisseriales > Chromobacteriaceae > Chromobacterium > Chromobacterium fluminis. The sequence goes on from NZ_JAAOMA010000037.1 coordinate 32,174, forward strand.
CCTCAGCGCCAACCGCCAGACGCTGCGGGAAGTCCTGGCCAGCGGCCTGGAAGAACAAATCCATTGGGGCCATGCATTGCGCGGCTTTAGGGAAACGCGCAACGGTTTGTTGCTGGACTTCGAGGATAAGCCCGAGTTCGAGGTGGATGTGCTGATCGCCGCGGACGGGGCGGCCTCCATGGTGCGCCGGCAATTGGCTCCGGGCGGGGAGCCGGAGGACGAGGGCGCGGTGGTGCTCTACGGCGTCACGCCTCGGGACGCCTTGCCGGCCGAGGCGTCGACGCCGGAGCTGGGCCAGGGCGTCTGCGTGGTGTTCGGCGACGGCCTGACGGCGGTGATCGAGGCGATGCGCTTCCGCGCGCCTTTGCCGGAACTGGCTCGGCGAATGGCGCCGGAAGTCAGGCTGAGCCCGATGCCGGATTACTGGTATTGGGCCTGCGTGGCGAGGGCCGAGGACTTGGGCGGAGCCTTGTCGGATGAGCGTCTGAGCGGCGCGGCGTTGCGAGCGCGGGTCCAACAGGCGACGCGCGGCTGGCATCCGCGTTTGCAGGCTGTTTTCGCGAATGGCGATCCGCAGTGTCTGGGCGCGCGCGCCATCCGTATGGCGGCCGAGGTGCCGACATGGCGTTGCGAGCGGGTGGCTTTATTGGGCGACGCGGCGCACGCGATGAGTCCGGCCGGAGGCTTAGGGGCCAATACCGCGCTCTGCGACGGCGCGGAACTGGCTGCGGCTTTGGCGCCGGCGAGCACGGCGGCCGAGGCGGAGGCGGCGCTGCGCGTCTGGGAGCGGGACATGCGGCGGCGCGCCGAGCGCGCCTTGCGGATGTCGCGCGAGGGCAGCGCGCGCTTGCTGCAACGGTCTGGTTTAGAGTGAGGCTCGGCCGCCGCCATGGCTTGGCGGCGGCGGGCCTTACTTGCCGTTTTTGATGATGTGCTCGATGTTGCGCTCGGCCAGCGCGGTGATGGTCAACGAGGGGTTGGCCGCGCCGGCGCTGCCGGGAAGCAAGGCGCCGTCCATCACATACAGGCCGGGATGGCCGATGACGCGGCCCCAGGCGTCGGTGGCTTTGCCGATCACCGCGCCGCCCAGCGGATGCGCGGTCCAGTTTAGTCCGGTGACGCCGGCTATGATCCCCGGAAAACCCGGAACGGTGCCGGTGGCCGCGGCGATTTTGTCGTTCACCGTCTTGGCGGCGGCCACGCTGTCGCGGTTGCCGTTCTGCGGCCAGTTCAGCACCACACGGTCCGTGGCCGGGTTATAGCTGAAATGCCCGCGATTGCTTTGATCGAAGGCCATGCCCAGCGATCCGATCACCGTGCTCAAATCCAGCGGCAAGCCCGGCACGTACCAGTTTTCCAGAGTGAGCGGCTGCCCGCTGTTTGGATCGTGGATGCGGGAGGCGCTGGGGGTGCCCTGGGCGGCCAGCGACAGCGTGCTGAAGCTGCGCGTGACGATGGTGTCGCCGTTGCTGCCCCAGCCTTGGCCGATGTGTTCGTTGAGATTGCGCAAAGTGCCTTGCGCCCGGGCCTTGACCAGCAGTTCCGAGCTGCCGATGGAGCCGGCGGCGAGAAAGAGCCGGTCGCAGTTGAGGCGGTAGCGGTCCAGTTGCCGGCCGTCGGGCGCGCGCTTGACGACGTCAACCTCGTAGCGGCTGCCGTCCCAGGCGATGCTGAGCACCTCATGGCCGGGATAGATGGCGGCGCGGCCGGTGGCTTGCGCCTGGGCCAGGTAGTTTTGGTTGAGGTCGAACTTGGCGCCGTTGGAGTTGCCGTGGTTGGACAAGCCCGCGGTGGCGGAGGGCGTGGATTGCCAGCGCAGTTCCTGGCGGATCACGTCCCAGTTGAAAATGGAATCGTTGGCCGTGGTGGCGTAGCCGGCCTTGCGTACCTGGGCGTCCCAGATGCGGGAATGGTGGAAGGGCTTGCTGTTGTAGATATCCGCCGGCATGGAGTCCAAGCGCAGCATTTGCCGGACCCTGGGGTAGTAGGTCTTGTTCATTTCCTCATAACCGACCCAGTTGCCGAACAGGGCCTCGAAATAGCGTTGTTCCGGCTGAATCATCACCCCGGTGAATACCACCGAGCCGCCGCCGACGCAGGCGCCGCGCCAGACATTCATATTTGGGTAGTCGGTTGAGTCCAGCACGCCGCCGAAGGAGTCGAAGTACGTGGTCACGCCTATCAGCATCTTGGCCTGGCGTCGGTGCCAGAACGCGCGTCCGTCCGGCAGGGTGTCGTTGGAGAAGATGTCGCGTCGCGGCGCATTGGGCCAGCGATGGCCGCGCTCCAGCACCGTGACCTGCTGGCCGGCCTGTGCCAGGCGCAGCGCGGAGACGGCGCCGCCAAAGCCGGAGCCTATCACCAGATTCGGGGTGTAGGCGGGTGGACGCGGCACGGCTTGGAATAGTTCGGGAATCAGCCGCTGGTACTTGGCCAGCTGGAGCGCGTCCGTGCCGAAGAAAGCCGAGGAGGACGCCGGCAGCATCAGGCCGGCGGCGCCTGCGCCCGCGCCCAGCAAGAGCTGGCGTCGGTTCAATTGCGCGGCGAGCGGAGAAGGTTGTTCATTGTCCGGGGTGTAAGCCATGGGATCGCCCTTTCATGTTTAAGAACCTGTTCACTATCTGCTGCGCGTACACGGTGAGTACCTTTTCGAAATGCTCATGGAGCACTTGGCCATCTCGCTTTCTCAATGGTTTTCGCCTTGTCTCTCCCTTGGCGCGAAGTTTTGGACAGGCTCAAGGTGGCCATTGCGGCCAAACAGTTTGCTTATTAAGTAAGCGCTAAGATTTTTGTCTGGCTAGGCGGAGGGGCGATACTGTCATTTGTGACATTTATTTAATTGACATTAAATCATTTTCAAAACAATTAATTTATTCATTTGATGATAAAGAAAGCCGTGGTGTCGGGCAGGTTTCAGAACCCCGCGGAGCCTTGTCCCAGCCAGCCCGGCCGCCGCAGCGGCGCGGGCCGGCTCGCCAAACCGTTTAGGCGATGGCTTCGAACGCCGGGTGGTAGCTGACGCTGCCCGCCGGCGACGGCGCGCCAAAGCTTTGCGCCATGAAGTATTCAGCCGGTACGCCCGGCAAAATCAGGCCCGGCCGAGGCTGGAAGCCAAAGCGCGCGTAATAGCCGGGATCGCCCAGCACCACGCAGCCTTGCGCGCCCAGTTCGCGCAGCGCGGCCAGCGCTTTTCTCATCAACAGGCTGCCTATGCCTTGGCCCTGCCGTGCCGGATGCACGGATACCGGACCGATGCCGTGCCAGCCGGCGGCGCCGGTGGAGATGAGCACCGGCGAGGCGGCGATGTGGCCCAGCAGCTGTTCGCCGTCCAGCGCCACGAGGGAAAGCGTGAGCTGGCCGCTGCGACGCAGCGCGTTGACGATGAACTGCTCGGTATGGCTGGAGTGTTCTTCGGCGAGGAAGGCGGCCCGGGTCAGTTCGAAGATGGCGTCGATGTCGCGGGCTTGTTCGTTTCTCAGAGTGAGTGTCATCGCGTTTTCCTTGGATTGGAGCGCGCCAGCGCCGCCGCCTTGTGCATTCGGCAGCCTGGCGGCGGTGGTCATTGGTTGTCGAGTTGGCCGCGCACGGCGCGCAGACCGGCCTTGTTGATTTGGTAAGGCTGGCCGTTTTGGGAACGGATCAGGCGCTTGGCCCTGAGCTTCTGGAACACGAGCAGGGTGCAATCGGACAGCAGATACCCTTCGCGGGTATAGCATTCAACGGTGGAGATACGGCCCGCGTCGTCGCGCAGGTGCGCGATGCGGCCGCCTTTGGCTAGGACGTGCAAAGTCCTTTGCTCCGGCTTGGAGATATTCATATTGGATGATCATTCGGCAATCAAATGCGAAAACGGGCAGCCGCCGCGATGCGGGCGCTACCAGCTAAGGGGCATTTTGATAACGGCCAGCGGCAAAGCGGGCGGCGTTATCGGATTGCTGCAATCTCCAACATGCAAAGCCTTGTGCGAAGAAAAAAGAAGGGCGCTCAATCAAAGGAGCAGGCCAAAATTCTATGCGGATAGCTAAATAAAATCAACAGCCTGGGCGGCCAGCGCCAGTTCCAGCTGGCAGTCGAAAGGCTCCAGCGCCAGTTGCGGCGCGTGCAGCCAGTGGGCGGGCGCGCAGCCGCAGGCCTCGTAGAAGGCGACGGTTTCAACGGCGGAGTGCGAGGAGATGTAGAGCGCGTCCGCGCCCAGTTCGCGGCCGGCGGCGGCGCTGGCGGCCAGCAGCGCGCGCCCCAGGCCCCGGTTTCGCCAGCGGCGGTCCACTTGCAGCTCTTTCAGTTGCCGGTAGCCGCCGTCCGGGCCCAAGGCCTGCGGGTCTACGGCGGCGAAACCAGCGAGGCCGCCTTCGATTTCCAGCGCCAACACCGCGCCGTCGGCGGCGATGCGCGCCATCTCCCGCGCCAGTTCGCGCCGTTCCGCCGGCGACCAGTCGTCGATGAAGGGCTCGGCCACGCACTGCCGGCCAGCGGGGCCGGCGCGGTAGACCAGGCGGACATCCTGACGGCGCTGAAAGGCGTCTAGCCAATTGGCGGGGATGTCGCGTGGGCTTAGCCGGCGAATAGGCAAGGGGGATGGGCGGCGGGGCATGGTGTGGATGACGGAAGCAAAAACGACATTATCTCAGAACCTGCTTACGATCTGCTGCGCATCGGTAGAGAGATTGTGCGATGAGTGCCGGCTTCGAGATGCTCATGTACCACGCGTACATTCCGCTTTCTCAGCCGTTTTCGCCTTGTCTCGCTCTTGCTCGCGAGATCGTAAACACGTTCTCGGAACGGCGCGCGGCCGTCGGATATTCTGTTTGAATTTTTTATCGACTAAGCAGATTGATAGCTAAAACGAATTAATCGATTCAATTATTTCAATTTTCACAGATATTAACAGAATGTTAGGATTCATAAAAATCAAAGGCATAGCGTGATCCCGGCCGCGCCGAAGAGGGAATTTCAAGTACTCGTCCTTCTCGAGCGCGGTTTGTTGTGAACGGAGTGCCTGGATGCAGGGACAAGCCAGCGCCGCCGGCGGAGCCTCGCCGCGCCCCTGGACCGAACCGCGGTCGGCCATGGGTTTCAGGCCGGGATGTGCGTTTTTGCGCCTATCCCGTCCGAAATCTGGAGCTGGAGGCGCGCTTGCCTGCAAAGACTTGCCTTAGGTGAATTCCATCAATCTTGAAGAATGTGGTCTGTGAAATGAGTCATAAAGTATCTGCAGCAAAGAGTTTGTCCTTGCCTTCCCTGGCCTTGAGCGCAATCAGCTTGGCCGTGGTCTGTTCCTGGTCCGCCTTGGCGAGCGCCGACACGATCTCCGGCGTCGGCAGCAATAATGTCTACGGCGCGGGCTCGGTGGATCCGGGAGTGGCGACCAATAGCAATAACTCGATCTATGGCGTGGGCGCCGGCAGCAATATGACCGGCACCAACAACTCGGCGTTCGGCGCCGCCGCCGGCGTGAATGTGAACGGCGGCTACAACACCTCGATTGGCCAGAACGCGGGCACCGGCGTGCAGGGCAACAATAATGCCTTCATTGGCAACGACTCCGGCTATAACGTTACCGGCGACGCCAACGTCGGCGCCGGCATCAACACCATCCGCAACGTCACCGGCACCGGCAACACTGGCAGCGGGGCCAACTCGGCTCAGGACATCCAGGGTGATTTCAACTCCGGCTTGGGCAACAACTCCAATCGCAATGTGACCGGCAGCTACAACACCAGCAGCGGCACCTTCTCCGGCTGGAACATCAACGGCAGCAACAATACCGCCAATGGTTCCTCCGCCGGCTCCAATGTCAGCGGCAGCAACAATACCGCGGTGGGCACTTCTGCCGGCCGCGGCGTGACCGGCAACGGCAACTTCGCCGCCGGCAGTCAGGCCGGCCAGAACGTGTTCGGCAGCAATAATGTGGCCATCGGCAATAATGCGGGCGCCAACATCAACGCCAGTAATGCGGTGGCGGTGGGCAACAATGCCGCCGCCACCGCCAACAATGCGTTGGCGATAGGCAGCAACGCCCAGGCCAGCAACGCCAACGATGTTGCCTTGGGCGCCAACAGCCGGACCGCGGCGGCCAACCCCACCGCCAGCGGCGTGGTGAACGGCGTGACCTACAACTATGCCGGCGCGGCCCCTTCCAGCGTGGTGAGTGTGGGCAGCGCGGGCAATGAGCGCCAAATCAGCAATGTCGCCGCCGGCCGGGTGAGCGGGACCAGCACGGACGCGGTGAACGGCAGCCAGCTGAACGCGACCAATCAGGCGGTGCAGCGCGTGAGCGCCAAGGTGGACAATGTCGGCGCCGGCACCGCGGCGGCCTTGGGCGGCGGCGCGTCCTACAACGCTCAAACCGGCGCGGTGAGCGGCCCGAACTACACCGTTTACGGCAATACCGTGAACAATGTCGGCGATGCGATCGATCGTCTGCAGAAAAGCGGGCCGGTGCAGTATTCGGACCCCACTGGCCGGACAACGACGACGGCCACCGGCAACGACGTCACTCTGGTGGGCGGGGATGGCGGCAGACCGGTGACCATTCACAATGTGGCGGCGGGCGCACAGGGCACGGACGCGGTGAACGTGGATCAGCTGAATGCGGCCAACTTCAACAATCAGCAGCAATTCAAGCAGCTCCGGTCCGATCTGTCCGATACGCGCCGCGACGCGTTTGGCGCCGCGGCCGGCGCGATGGCCATAGCCGGTCTGCCGCAAGCCTTCTTGCCCGGCAAGAGCATGTTGGCCGTGGCCACGGCAACCACCGGCGGCGAGTCCGCCATCGCGGTGGGGCTGTCCTCGCTGTCCGACAACGGCCGCTGGGTGGTGAAATTCTCCGGTTCCACCAATACCCGTGGTCAAGGCGGCGCCAGCCTGGGCGCGGGCTTCCAGTGGTAAGCGGCAAACAAGATCAATCAGCTGATATTGAATGAGATAGATGATGAAAAAACCGGTATTCGGCGGCTCTCTCCGCTACCTGTTGCTGGCGGCCGCCGGCGCGGCCTTGATGGGCTGCGGCACTAGCCGCCTGAGCAAGATCACAGACGACGGCCATCTGGCCGAGCAGGCTAGCCCGACATGGCCCAGCATTGAACACAATGGCTGGCAGCCGGAAGGCAGCGTGCCCAATCTCGAAAATTTGGCCAAGGTTCAGCCGGGCCTGAGCAAGGAGCAGGTTTACGGCCTGATCGGCCGCCCGCACTTCGCGGAGGGCATGGTTGGCGTGCGTGAGTGGGATTACGTATTGAACCTGAGCCCCAAGGGCGGCGAGCAAGCCCGGGTTTGCCAGTACAAGCTGTTGTTCGACAAGCGGATGAAGGTGGCATCCGTGATCTGGCGACAGGAGTCCTGCGCCGATATCGCCGCCGCTGTCTGAATTCAGCGCGAGGCCCGGAGCCGAGCGAAATGAAACGAACCGCCTTGACCGACGGTTCGTTTTTTCATGCGCGCAGCGGCGGCGCCGGGCCCCAAAAAAGCGCGGTCCAGATGGACCGCGCTTTGCTTGCCGAATGCGAACCGCGCTTATTTCAGATCGAAACGGTCCAGGTTCATCACCTTGTTCCAGGCGGCGACGAAGTCGCGGACAAACTTCGGCTGCGCATCGTTTTGAGCGTAGACCTCGGCCAGCGCCCGCAGCTGCGAGTTGGAGCCGAACACCAAGTCAACGCGGCTGCCGGTCCACTTGAGCTGGCCGGTTTTGCGGTCGCGGCCTTCGTACAACTCGCCCGCGCTGGAGGCGGGCTGCCAGGCCACGCCCATGTCCAGCAGGTTGACGAAGAAGTCGTTGCTCAATACGCCTGGACGGGTGGTGAACACGCCGTGAGGCGCATTGTCGACGTTAGCGCCCAGCACGCGCAGGCCGCCCACCAGCACCGTCATTTCCGGCGCGCTCAGCGTCAGCAGCTGCGCCTTGTCCACCAGCAGCGCTTCCGCCGGCAAAGAGTAGGCTTGCTTCTGATAGTTGCGGAAACCGTCCGCCTGCGGCTCCAGCACGCTGAAGGACTCCACATCGGTCTGTTCCTGGCTGGCGTCGGTCCGGCCCGGCGCAAACGGCACGCTGACCTTGTGGCCGCCGGCTTGGGCGGCGGCTTCCACCGCCGCGCCGCCGGCCAGCACGATCAAGTCGGCCAGCGATACTTGCTTGCCGCCGCTCTGCGCGGCGTTGAAGTCCTGGCGAATGGCTTCCAGCGCTTTCAGCACGCGGGCCAGTTGCGCCGGCTGGTTCACCGCCCAGTCTTTTTGCGGAGCCAGGCGGATGCGGGCGCCGTTGGCGCCGCCGCGGTTGTCCGAGCCGCGGAAGCTGGAGGCGGAGGCCCAGGCGGTGGAGACCAGTTCGCTGACGGACAGGCCGGAGGCCAACACTTTGGCCTTGAGCGCGGCGATGTCGGCGCCGTTGATCTGCGGTTGACAGGCCGCCGGCACCGGGTCTTGCCAGATCAAATCCTCGGCCGGCACTTCCGGCCCCAGGTAACGGGTCTTGGGGCCCATGTCGCGGTGGGTCAGCTTGAACCAGGCGCGGGCGAAGGCGTCGGCGAAAGCGGCCGGGTTTTGATGGAAACGGCGGGCGATGGGCTCGTAGATCGGGTCGAAGCGCAGAGACAGATCGGCGGTGGTCATCATCGGCGGGTGTTTTTTCGCCGGGTTGTGAGCATCCGGGATCAGGTGTTCCGGCTTGACGTTCTTGGCCACCCACTGGTGGGCGCCGGCCGGACTCTTGGTCAGTTCCCAGTCGTAGCCGAACAGCGTGTCGAAATAGCCGTTGTCCCATTGCGTCGGGTTGGGTTTCCACGCGCCCTCGATGCCGCTGGTGGTGGTGTATTCGCCCTTGCCGTCGCCAAAGCGGTTGATCCAGCCCAGGCCTTGCGCCTCCAGCGGCGCGGCTTCCGGTTCCGGGCCCACCAGCGCCGGATCGCCCGCGCCGTGAGCTTTGCCGAAGGTATGGCCGCCGGCCACCAGGGCCACGGTTTCTTCATCGTTCATCGCCATGCGGGCGAAGGTTTCGCGCACGTCGCGGCCGGAGGCCAGCGGGTCCGGATTGCCGTCCGGGCCTTCCGGGTTCACGTAGATCAGGCCCATCTGCACCGCGGCCAGCGGATTGTCCAGCTGGCGGTCGCCGGAGTAGCGGCTGTTGGCTTCGGCGCTGGTGGCCAGCCATTTGGTTTCCGCGCCCCAGTAGACGTCTTCTTCCGGCTGCCAGATGTCCTGACGGCCGCCGCCGAAACCAAAGGTTTTAAAGCCCATGGACTCCAGCGCCACGTTGCCGGCCAGGATCATCAGGTCTGCCCAGGAGATCTGCTTGCCGTACTTTTGCTTGATCGGCCACAGCAGACGGCGCGCTTTATCCAGGTTGCCGTTGTCCGGCCAGCTGTTGAGCGGAGCGAAGCGCTGGTTGCCGGTGCCCGCGCCGCCGCGGCCGTCGGCGGTGCGGTAGGTGCCGGCGTCGTGCCAGGCCATGCGGATGAACAGGCCGCCGTAATGGCCCCAGTCCGCCGGCCACCAGTCCTGAGAGGTGGTCATCAGCGCTTTAAGGTCGTTTTTCAGCGCGGCGTAGTCCAGCTCTTGGAAGGCGGCGGGGTAATCGAAGTCCGGCTCCAGCGGATTGGAAGCTGGCGCGTGTTGATGCAGGATGTTGAGATTGAGCTGGTTGGGCCACCAGTCGCGGTTGGATTGGGCGTTCACGACAGCGGGATTGCCGGCGGTTTGGTGGAATGGGCACTTGGACGGGCTACTCATGACAGACTCCTTAGGTCAAGGGGTTCAATGACTTGCTGGGATCAGCTTAGTGAAGCTTGCCGCTGGAAGCCATTGAGCAATTTCAATCAGTCCTATGGCTTCCGTCAATCAATCATGCTTTGGCGATAGTTAGTTCATTAGGCGCGCCGCATAGTTCCTGGCTTTGGGAATTAAGAAGCGGTTTTAACGAATCCCGCGGAAGCACAGTGGACCTTGAACAGGTTCTAAGGGTTTGCAAGGCGTGGGCGGATGGTTAGAGGGCGCGCTCGCGCTCGTGCGCCAGGAGCCAAGCCTTGCGCGCCAGCCCGCCGCCGTAGCCGGTGAGCGCGCCGTCTTTGCCCAGCACCCGGTGGCAAGGGACGATGACGGAGAGGCGGTTGGCGCCGTTGGCGGCGGCCACGGCGCGGACGGATTGCGGGCGGCCTAGCCTTGCGGCTTGTTCCTGGTAGCTGCGGGTGAGGCCGTAGGGCACGCTCAGCAGCAGTTGCCAGACCGCCTGCTGGAAGGCGGTGCCGGGCAGATGCAGCGCCACTTCGAAGCGGCGGCGCGAGCCGGCGAAGTATTCGCCGATCTCGCGTTCGCCCTGGCGCAGCAGCGGGCTGTCGCCCTCGGCGATTTCGGCGGACAGCAGACGGCGCAGCGCCGCCAGTTCCGCGTTCACGATAGGCCGATCGGTGAATTCCAGCAGGCACAGTCCCAGCTCGCTGGCGCAGGCGACCATGGCGCCGAGCGGGGTGTCGAAGCGGCGCAAGAGCAAGGGCCCGGCCTGGCGGGCGGCATCGGTGTGAACGGCTTGGGACATGGTTAAGCCGGCTTACTCGCCGTCGTCGACCGCGTCCGGCTCAGCCGGCACCAGTTGCAGCAAGTCGCCCGGCTGGCAGTCCAGATACAGGCAGATCGCCTCCAGGGTGGAGAGCCGGAAGCCCTTGACCTTGCCTTGTTTCAGCAGCGACAGATTTTGTTCGGTGATGCCGATGGCCTGGGCCAGGTCCTTGGATTTGACCTTGCGCTGGACGAGCAGCATGTCCAGATGAATTTTGATGGGCATGTGTCGCTTTCAGATGAATTGCTTATTTTCGCACGCCAACGTAATGCCTTCTCGTTGAATGCGCGCAATGATCATGACCACGGCGGCGATGAACAGGCTTTCCAGGTTTTCGGCGTGGAAGCTGACGGCGATCAGCCGCTGCCCCTCCGGCCGCATCATGGTCAGCCAGGCGCTGATCAGCGGCTGGGAGACGAGGTCCGCCAACACCCAAAGCGCGACTCTGGAACCCACTTTGGACAACAGCGCGGCGGAGCGCTCCGTGAAATATTCCGCTTGGGCATAAAGCTTGAACAGGCGACGCAAGGCGTTCAGGCCTTGGGCCAGGATCAGCAGGGGGACGCAAGAAAGGACTGCGCCGCCGGCGCGTTGCCACAGCGGCAGGCTCGGGAGATCGAATTCGCTTGAGCCGTAAAACCCTCTGACGGTGTCCACGGAGATGGTCAAGCCGGCGTCGATAATGGACTTGGGAAAGAGCCAGAACAAGATATTGAACAGCAGCATGGCGCCTATGCCCAAGACGGTGATGTAGGCCATGGCGGCGCAATAGCGGCTCAATCGTGTGGAGTTCATGAGGGTTCCTTAGCGGTTGGTTGGAAAGACGATGAAAAATGGTGTCGAGAAAGTATCGCTAAACAATTATTTGTTATTGTAAAACGATAATTTTTTGCTGTGCAAGTTTGATTTGCGCAAGGTTGCGGTTAGCACACACCTTGGGCTTGCCGCTGTGTGGGGGCGTCGTGAGCCGCAGCCCAGGCTGGGCGCGGCTTTTAGACGGATTGGAGATGTGTTGCGCATTGGATACATGAGCAACAACAATTTATTATTGTTTAACAGCAATTAATTTATGTAATACAGTCATCAACTTTCACGTGAAGGCGAGCTTGCCCTCGCGTGCTCTCCGCGAGGCCTGGCGTGTTTGCGCGCCGGATGAACGAAAGAGGTTTGATGATGAGCGATGCAAATCAAGCAAGCGGCGGGCTGGAACCTCGGCCTGGACCGGCTGCCGAATGTCTGGCGCCGGCGCATGCTTAAGACGCTGGGCCGCGGCCGGCGCGCGCGCTTGCTGTGCGTTTTGCTGGCGTGGGGCTTGGCGGCGTGCAGGGGAGACGGCGCTGGATTGAGAACGGCAATGTCGAGGCCGTTTCACGCCTTGACCGCACTGGTCGATTCAGCGGTCTATCCGCGTGGTCATCAGGATGGCGGTGCTGGTGCGTTCCACGCCGTCCAGCGCGCCGATGCGGTCCACCAGCCCGTCCAGCTCGGCCACGCCGGGGGCTTCCACGCCGGCGATGAAATCGTGGACGCCGCTGACCGAGTGCAGGGTGCGGACCTGGGGCAGCCGGCGCAAGGCGCTTTCTATCGACGGGCTCAAGCGCGGCGCGGCGCTGATCATCACCAGCGCGCGCACTTGGGCGGCGTCGTGGGCGGCGCTGGTGCGCACGCTGTAGCCCAAAATCACGCCGCCGCGTTCCAGTCGCTCTATGCGGCTTTGCACCGTGGTGCGGGACAGGCCCAGCCGGCGCGCCAATTCCGCGGTGGGCGCGCGGGCGTTTTCGCGCAGCAGCGCGAGCAATTGCTGATCGGTGGCGTCCATGGCGGCTCCGTGCGGGGTGGGCGATTTGGCGCTATGCCGGACTTTTCGTCAATGCGATCAATAATATCCGACAGTTCGTCGCTATGCGCGCTGCAATTTGCCGAACTTGATTCGAGAATGAGGCTTCCCCTGAGACGAGGAGCGGAGCGATGCGGGATGCGATCATCGTGGGCGGCGGCCACAATGGCCTGGTGTGCGCCCATTACCTGGCGCGGGCCGGGCTGAAGGTGACGGTGCTGGAACGGCGCGGCGTGGTGGGCGGCGCGGCGGTGACCGAGGAGTTTCTCCCCGGTTTTCGCAATTCGGTGGCCGCCTATACCGTGTCGCTGCTCAACCCCAAGGTGAGCCGCGACATGGAGCTGGCGCGCCACGGCCTGAAAGTGGTGGAGCGGCCCTTGTCCAACTTTCTGCCGCTGGACGACGGCGGCTATCTGAAAGTGGGGCCGGGCCGCACCGCCGCCGAGGTGGCGCGCTTCTCGCGCCGCGACGCCGACAGGCTGGACGATTACGCGCGGCACCTGGACGCCGCCGCCGAACTGCTGCGCGAGCTGGTGTTGCAAACGCCGCCCAACGCGGTGGCGGGCGGCTGGCTGAACGCCTTGCCGGAGCTGCTCAAGGCCGGCCGGCTGGGGCGGAGGCTGGGCAAGCTGGAACTGGCGCAGCAGCGCGAGTTGCTGGACCTGTTCACCAAGTCCGCCGGCGATTATCTGGACGGCTGGTTCGACAGCGATCCGATCAAGGCGGTCTACGGCTTCGACAGCGTGGTGGGCAACTACGCCAGCCCGTACGCGCCGGGCTCGGCCTATGTCTTGCTGCATCATGTGTTCGGCGAGGTCAACGGCCGCAAAGGCGCGTGGGGCCACGCGCTGGGCGGCATGGGCGCCATCACCCAGGCCATGGCCCGCTCGGCGCGCGAGCGCGGCGCGGAGATTCGTACCGACAGCGCGGTGCGCGAGGTGCTGCTGGACAAGGGCCGGGCGGTGGGCGTGGTGACGGAGCGCGGCGAACGGCTGGACGCGCGGGTGGTGGTGTCCAATCTCAATCCGCGGCTGCTTTACACCCAGCTGCTGGACCCGGCGGCGCTGCCGGCGGATTTTCTGCGCCGGATGCAAAGCTGGCGTTGCGGCTCCGGCACTTTCCGCATGAACGTGGCTCTGTCCGAGCTGCCGGATTTCAGCTGTTTGCCGGGCAAGACGCAGGCGGAACATCACGGCAGCGGCATCATCATCGCGCCCAGCCTGGCTTATATGGAGCGCGCTCATCACGACGCGCGCGAGCGCGGCTGGTCCGGCCGGCCCATCGTGGAAGTGCTGATTCCGTCGACGCTGGACCCGTCGCTGGCGCCGCCGGGCCAGCATGTGGCCAGCCTGTTTTGCCAGCACGTGGCGCCGCAATTGCCGGACGGCGCCAGTTGGGATGATCACCGCGAGGAAGTGGCGGACCTGATGATAGACACCGTCACCCGCTACGCGCCCAATTTCAAGGCCGCGGTGCTGGGGCGGCAGATCATGAGCCCGCTGGACCTGGAGCGCACCTTCGGCCTGGTGGGCGGCGACATCTTCCACGGCGCCCTGGGCCTGGATCAGCTGTTCTCGGCGCGGCCCATGCTGGGCCACGCCGACTACCGCGGCCCCATTCCCGGCTTGTACACCTGCGGCGCCGGCGCTCATCCCGGCGGCGGCGTCACCGGCGCTCCGGGCCACAACGCGGCGCGCGAGGTGCTGCGCGACCTGGGGCGCCGCATGGTGTGAGACGCCTATTCAAAACCTTGCGGGGCGGGCCCGCGCGCCAGGCAGAAAAAGCCCGCGACGCGAGCCGACGGGCAAAAGGGCTATCAAGAGGGACTCATTAGAAGGGGTGATTCATGGTCAGACCGGCGGTGCGGCTGCGCTCGTTGGTGATGTCGGGGTAGCAACGGCCCGCCCGGTTCAGGCCGCCGCCGACAAACAAGCCGTGATCCCGCCGTTGCTTGAAGCCCAGGTTTACCGTCAGGTGCGGCGCGTAGTTGAATGGATTGGCCGGGATGCCGGGGTTGGCGGCGTCGCTGGCCGGCGCTCAGCGTCAGCCGTGGCTGAGGCTGATTGACATGATCAAATGCAAATGATTCCTAATACAGACTTCTGATGTTACCATGCGGCATCCATAACGGCACACCCTCTTGCCGGCCGCGCCGGCGCCTGTCGCGCGGCCTCCACCTCTGTCGAGATCAAAAAAACCTGTCATGAAAAAGTCGCCCATCTTCGTCGATTTCAGCCTGCTCAGGCTCAACCCGCATTTCCGCTCCATCTTCATCGCCCGCATGATCTCGGTGTTCGCCTTCGGCATCCTGATGGTGGCGGTGCCGGTGCAAATCCATCAGCTCACCGGCTCTACGCTGCAAGTGGGCGCGGCGATGGCGCTGGACGGCGTCGGCATGTTCGCCGGCCTGATGTGCGGCGGCGTGTTGGCGGACCGCATGGACCGACGCCGGCTGATCCTGCTGGGCCGCTCGCTGTGCGGTCTGGGCTTTCTGGCGCTGGCGCTCAACGGCTTCATGACCCATCCCTCGGTGCTGGCGCTCTACGTGGTGTCGGCCTGGGACGGTTTTTTCAGCGGTATCGGCATCACCTCGCTGATGGCGTCCATCCCGGTGCTGGTTGGCCGTGACAACCTGCCGGCCGCCGGCGCGCTGAGCATGCTAACCATGCGCATAGGCGGCGTGCTGTCGCCTCTGCTTGGGGGGCTGATCATCGCCGCCGCCGGGGTGAACTGGAACTATCTGTTGGCCGGTGTCGGCACCTTGGCCACCTTGATCCCGTTGACGCGTTTGCCGTCCTTGAAGCCGCAGGGCGGGGAGCCGGCGCATCCGTTGCGTTCCTTGCTGGAGGGCTTCCAGTTCCTGTGGCAGAACAAGGTGGTGGGCGCGGTGGTGGCGGTGGGCACGCTGCAAACCTTGCTCAGCGCGGTGCGGGTGTTGTATCCCTCGCTGGCGGAGGACGGTTACGGCGGCGGCGCTTTCGAAGTGGGCCTGATGTATTCGGCGGTGCCGCTGGGCGCGATGATAGGCGCGTTCACCAGCGGCTGGGTGGGCGGTTTGAGCCGTCCCGGCGCGGTGATGTTGAGCTGCGTGCTGGCTTCGTCGCTGAGCATCGCGTCCCTGGGCCTGGTCCATCATCTGGCTTACGGCCTGCTGGCCTTGGCCTTGCTGGGGTATTTCGGTTCCATCGCGTCCTTGTTGCAATTCACCTTGGTGCAGGGCAATACGCCGGACCATTTGCTGGGCCGGGTGAACAGCCTGTGGAACGCGCAGGATGTGGTGGGCGACGGCCTGGGCGCTTTGGGCCTGGGCGCGTTGGCGCGGGCCTTGGCGCCGTTGACGGCGGTGGGCTGGTTCGGCGCGGCGGCCGCGGCGGCCAGCCTGGCGATGTGCGGGGCTTTTGGGTCGTTGCGGCGTTTGGCCGGCGGCGCGGCTGCGGAGGCGGCCGGGGTGCCGGCGCGGCAGGGGGCGGGGTCCTAGTTTCTAGGATTTGCGGACGCTGATGTGCTTGCAGGGCGGAAACCTCGGTTGGGGTTTTCGCCCTTTTTGCATTTGTTGTGGGGGCGGGGGCTTCCTTCCGGAACCTGTTAGGAGAGGTAAGCCATTTGTAGGTGAAATGAGGGTTTTGACTCCGCTACGCGGATGATGGATTTGATTGCCGGGGCTGCCCGGCAGGCAGGAAGGGGAATTTGCTCGGCCAAATTCCCCTTCACCCCAAAGGCCGCCCTGCAAACCTGGCCTACGGCTTCCCGCCGGGGCCTGTCAGGCCCGAGGCGCGGCTGAACTCGCAGTGCGCTAACGTCGCGCTGCTCGAACATGCAGCCGCTTAAGACCTCGGGCCTGCCACCCGTCGGCAGGCTTGAAGGGACCTGGGGCGCGTCGGATACATGTTTTCTTTTAGGGAGCTAGGCTTATCCACAGACAAGAGCAATGGGGCCAAGTTACCCACTGGACGAGCCCCCTGAAACACAGGACACCGTTTCCCCCTTAAACTAAGGGATAGGCATACGACTGTGTTTATGACTCACACTAACAAATCCTCCATCGAGGTTCTGGGGCCAGAACGCCGCCGGCGC
>NZ_JAAOMA010000038.1:0-48265 GCF_011602385.1 Chromobacterium fluminis
CCCCTCCCTAGCCCCGCGCGCAAGCCCCATCCCCGCTTTATTTCCAACTGCCATTAAGTACGGCTGAAAATAAAATCAAAGGTTATATAACTACAGGGCAGCAGCGGTTACCGCCGCAGCTTGCACATCGCCATTGGGCCTGGACGTCCTACCGGACGTTCACACTTCTCATCTGATGTTATTGATCACAAGGAGTCCACACATGACTATCGATCGCGATCAAAAATCCGGCCTGTTCATCGTCAGCTACAACGTCAACAAACCCGGCCAGGCGGGCGGCCTGAACCTGCGGCTGGACCTGACCGTATACACCCCATCGCGCCACATCACCGGCCGCGCCACCATCACCCACGCCACGCTGCAGCCGCTGGTATTCGAGCATCCGATCCAAGGCCGCTACGAAGAGCAAGGCCGCGACATCGAACTGCATCTGGTGGGCGCGCCGCGCCTGCACGATCAGCACGCGCAAAACCAGGCCCACGCCGCCGGCCACGCGCTGCTGGAACAGTTCTTCTTCGACGGTCAACTGAAAGACGGCTGGCAAGCCGGCAACAACTCCAAGGCGCGCTACGCCTTCTTCCAGAACCAGCAATGGCACGAGCAGCTGGGTCAGGAAGTGCGCCTGGCGGATGAAATCAACAACGCGATCAAAGCGTTGAACCTGCGCTAAGAACAGGTTTACGATCTCGCGAGCTAAGGCGAGACAAGGCGAAAACCGCTGAGAAAGCGGAATGTACTCATGGTACATGAGCATTTCGAAGACGGCGCTCATCGCACAATGTCTCTACCGACGCGCAGCTGATCGTAAACAGGTTCTAAGCGCATGCGCCCGGTTCCCTAACCGGGCCATCCATCAGTATCCGAAGCCCGCCCCCAGGCGGGCTTTGGGCGTCTTGGCTCAGGCTCGCGGCCGGTCGAACTGATCGTCCAATGCCTGGCAAGCCTCGGCCAGCCGGCGCTGCACCGGCTCCAGCAAGGCCCACAGCGTACGACCCGACAATTGCGCCTGCCCGCTCAGGCTCAGCAGTTGCAGCAGCAAGGCCAGGGCCTGCTTGCACTGGATGACGTGGTCCATGGCATCGTCGATTTCACCGATCGCGTGGTCCAGCCAGGCTAGTTGGGTGTCGATCAAGGCCAGGCTCTCGTGCTCCATCCGCATCTGATGCAGACGACTCAAGGTACGGGCCAGCTCCCGGCGCGGGCTCAGGGAGGAAGCGGCAAGCGGCAGCGCAGTCATGGCCGGATCTCCTCAATGTGCGGGGATGGCAAGGGGGACGGTAATGAGAAATGAGACAAATAGCGGATAAGCATGGGGCCTCCTTCTTCGAAAAGATCGGCCCGGCACCCGTTTCCACTCGGGTGGCGGGCAGGCGGCAGGGGTGGAAAACCGACAAGAAGGCAATCGGCAGGCGCTAGGCCTCCCTGCCACCCCCCGCCTTGCAGACGTGGAATGACTCAGACGCGCGCATACCACGCGTCTGCCTTCTTATAGCAATACGGGTTTCCACTCCCGGTGCTGCTATGGCGGCAGCACGGGAAGGATTGTTGCTTGCCTGTCCATCAGGGTCAAGGCCATGGCGGCCACTGTTCCCGGCTAAGCGGCGAGAACTCCACCACACATGGGGAAAAACAGGCACGTGACAGGGTTAGCGAACCGGCGCACTGAGGACCGGCAGACCATCAAGGTCTCCCTGCCACTGCCTGCCATAGGAAACACAACTACGTTGCTTTAAATAGATGCGAGAAAACCACTCTCGACAAAGGAATCAATATATTTAGGGCGCCAAATCCGGCTCCGCCAATTGAACGACACGACCAAGATTGTACTTGCCGGTTCATCAGGGCCAAAGCCATTGCGATCAGCGTAAACATAACACCCCGCCTGGCGGGGTGTTGGCCTGCAATGGACGAAGCTGCTCGGAAGTTCTCTACCTATCGCCCTCTTCCCGTCCATCCTCGAAATCGTCCTGAGCCGGGAAGAACACATGCTTGAAGACGGCCAGCCGCACCGGGTCCAGCCGCCTTTCCGCGACGCTCAGCACCGCCTCGGGATCGAAGTCATCGCTGGCCTCGTAGACGAAAAACGGCTCCTCATCGTCAAGCTCGTACACCGCAATCCGCAAAACGCCGTTCGGGCGCAGTTCCAGCTTGAGTTGCGCCATGGGGATGGCGCTGCTCACCAAATCGCGTTCTTCCATTTCAAACCCGCTTTCCCACAACGCTCATGCCTCCCTCTCAGCATAGGCCAGAGGCGGCGGGACGCCATCCGCCGTCCAAGCGCGGCCCGCCGCGCAAACGCCTCATCAGCGCTTTCTCGCCGCCCGGCCTTAAGGACTGGCATGCGGCGCTTGCTGATAGCCTCGCGCTCGCCTATCTTCACAATCCAAATGGCATTTAAAGACGAAAGATAATTGCCATTTGTATAAATAGGCGACATTTAAGCGCCATTTCACGACGCTAACGCCTCGCCGGCAAGGCCGCTCGCTTGCCGACGGTTCTCAACCATCACCCAAAGGAGCGCCATGCATCCCCCACACAACTTCCTGTTCCGCCGCGTCGCGGCCTTGCTCGCCGTCAGCGCGCTGTCGCTGACCGCCGGCGGAGCGCTGGCAGCCAATATCAGCGGCAGCCTGCCCAATTACAAGGACAGCGGCATCACCTTCAACTATGTGGAGCAAAAAAGCGGCGGCTCCGGCCCCGGCGCGCGCGGCATCCGCATTTACATCGCCGGCGGTCGCGACCAGAGCTACAAATTCAGCCCCAATCCCCACGACGATCCCTGGTACAACAAGAACCAGACCAAGTTCTACCGCCAGGCGGCCGAGGCGCTGGCGGACGCCTACCTCGCCAAGAAGCCGAACCCGGCCTTCCCGCGCTACGGCTTCAAGTCCACGATCAACGGCATCGAGTACAGCTACAACCAGCCGTGAGCGACGGCCATGCCCCCAGCTCATCAGCCTGTTTGAGATGACAAGCCATTGGTGGGTATCGCCTGCGGCTCCACCCACCCTACGCGCCGCTCGCCGTAGGGTGGGCGGAGCGATACCCACGCGGAAACGTGCTCAACATCGCCAGCCTGTTTGATTACAGATCATTGGCGGGCATCGCCTGCGGCTCCGCCCACCCTACGCGCCGCTCGCCGTAGGGTGGGTGGAGCGAAGCGATACCCACGCGGAAACATGCTCGACGCCGCCGGCCTGTTTGATTTCTGATCATTGGCGGGCATCGCCTGCGGCTCCGCCCACCCTACGCTCAGCTCGTCGTAGGGTGGGTGGAGCGAAGCGATACCCACGCGGAAACGCACTCCATGCCGCCGGCCTGTTTGATTGCTGATTCTCCGCCCACCCTATGCACCACTCGCAGTGGCGAGGATGGAGCGCAACCATACGGAAGCTGAGTCTATCTACTCACTCCTTGTGATCGAATCCCCCCGCTCCCCAAACTCGGCGCCCTCGCCATCTCCCCCGGCCCAATCTTCCGGCAACACACCATGCCTCACGTAACGATGGAAGGAAGACCATGGCCAGTCCGCAAGTGTGGAAACGTAGCCATGTTTGAGCGGGTTGTTGTGGATGTAATCGATATGGCGGGCAAAGTCTTGCTCATCCCGCAAACGGTGCTCCCAATAACGCCGCTGCCAGACATGTCGCTCGCCCTTGCCACGGCGCGAAGCGGAGATCCGCTCTAGCGCCGGCAATGATCGGGTAAACATGGTTTTGATCAAACGCCAACGCAGGGGGTAATCCACGTCAGCAGCCGGCAGAGTCCACACCGTATGCAGGTGGTCGGGCATGATCACGATGGCCTCAACCCGGAAGGGATGGCGGCGCAAGGTGTAACGGAAAGCTTCACGCAGGACCTCAACATGGTCGAGCAGCAAACGCTGCCGCCTATCAGCCAAGTTGACGGTGAAGAACCAGCTGCCGCCGGCGCTGCGGTCGCGTCGATAATTGGACATGGACTCTCCTGGCAGGGCTAGGGTCTGTCCATGCTAACAAGCAAAAGCCGCCCCTGGGGGCGGCTGCGTGGTCTGGCTCAAGCCGGTTCGCCGCCGTCCACTCGGCGGCGGGTTTGCAGAATGGGCGGCGCCCATTGCTCTCCCGGCCGCTTCTTGCGGGTGGCCAGCGTCAGTTCCGACGGCGCGAAGATATTGATGTTGTGGGTGTTGGGCGTAGTGATCAGGTACTGCGCCTCGGTGGCTTTGAGGAAGCCGGCGACGCGGTCGATGTTGAAGATGTCCAGGTGGGCGAACGGCTCGTCGATGAAGACGAAGCCGGACGGGTTGGACTCGTCCATCATCAGGCCGATCAACAGGATTAGCGACTTCATCACCTGCTGGCCGCCGGAGGCTTCGCCGTCGTTCATGCCCATCAGGCCCTTCTGGTCGAAGTTGAACCTGAGCACCAGTCCGGCCTGGGCCAGCGCGGTGTCGTCGTTGGACAACTGGGGCAGTTCCACTTCCACCTGGATGCCGGCCAGTTCCCCCAAGCGCTTGACGTTCTGGCCGTAGACGCGGACGGTGGCGCGCAGCTTGCCCATATAGGCGGCGCGCGCTTCGTCGGTGAGTTCGCGCGAGCGGTCCACTTCGCTCTGGCGGCGCTGACGTTCGCGGTCCAGGCCGGTCAGGTCTTCCACCAGCTTGTCCTTCAGGGCCAACACGGCTTCGTCCTGCTCCCAGTCTCCGCTTTGCAGCCGCTCTTCCAAGTAATTGAGCTGGTGCTTGGCGTCGGCGGCGGTGTCGAACTCGCTTTCGAGCGCCGCGACGTTATCCGCCGCCAGCGCCGCATCGGGCAAGCGCTCCGCCCATTCGCGCAGCTCGGACAGCAGGCGGCGCACCTGGCGGCGCGCCTGTTCCACTTCCTGCTGTTTTTGGCGGAAGGCGGCCAGGCTGTCCTGTTCGCGCTGGCAGACGCGGTCGTGCGCCAGCCTTGCGTCGCTGTAGCGTTGGTCGGCGGCTTCCTTCTCCGCGCTGACCAGGCCCAGCGCCGCGCCCAGGCGGGCGATTTCGCTTTCCAGTCCCTGCTTGCGCGTTTCCAGCGCGGCGAACTCTTCGGCGCGGCTGTCCAGCTGGCGGATGGCGTCCATGCCGCCCAGGTATTCGGCCAGGCCGGCGGCTTCGCGCGTGGCGGCCACCAAGCGTTCTTCATCGGCCAGGATGCGCGTGTTCAGCGCCTTCAATGCCTCGCGCACCGCCAGCAGCCGCGATTGGCGGGCGGCTTCGCCGAAGGCGAACTCATGCGCCGGCACGCCGATGTGGCGCGCGCCGCGGCGTTCGCGGAAATAGCCGTCGCGGGTGATCCAGTCGCCGCTGACGTCGGCGCCCTGCTCGGCGCCGTCGACGCGGCTGACGCTGTTCAATTGCCGATACAGCCATTCCGGCGCGTCGGCGGAGAAGCGCACCACTTCCATCAGGCTGCCGGCGTTGGCGCGCGGCGGGCTGCTGCGCTCCGGCACCACGAAGTGGCGGTAGCGCAGTTTCTCGCCGATGCGCCAGGCTTCGCGGCGGTCGGATTCGCGCTCCAGCAGCACCACGTGGCGATAGCCGCGCAACAGCGCCTCCACCGCCGCCTGCCAGTTGGGGTCCAGCACTTCCACAATGTCGGACAGCATCAAGTGGCCGATGCCGGCCTCGTCCAGCGCGGCCTTGAACTGGCGCACGTCTTCCGGCGCGCGGCCGCGGCCTATCTCCAGCGCCTCCAGGTGCTGGGAGCTGTCCTGGCGCTGCTTTTTCAGTTCGCGCAGGCCGTCTTTCAATTGCTCGGCTTCGCCGCGCAGTGCGGCGAGCTTGTCGGCCAACTGGGCGGCGTCGGCGCCGTATTCCTTGCTGGCCAGCGCTTGCAGCCGGTCCCGTTCCTTAAGCTGGCCGGCCACGCCGGCGTGTTCGCCCTTGGCCGCCATAAAGGCTTCCTGCGCGCCGACGCGGGCGGTTTCGGCCGCCTTGCGCGAGGCGTCGGCGGCCACTTCCGCCGCCTTGAGCTTGGCCACCAGTTGCAGGGTGTCGGCGTGCTCGCCCTGGGCCTGGTTCAGCGTGTGGAAGTTGCCGCGGTAGTTTTTCCAGACATTGCCGAGCGCGGACTTGGCGTCCAGATAGGCCAGCACCGGCAGCGCCTCGTCGCGCAGCCGGGCGATGCCGGTTTGCAGCTGCCGCCATTCCAGATAGCGGTTGGCGCGGGTCTTCATGGTTTCCACCCGCGTCTGCAGCGCCTCTTCCTGACGGCTCAGCGATTCCAGCTCCAGCTCGGTGGCGCGCTGCTCATCGCGGGCGCGCTGGTAGTTGTCCAGCACGTCCTTGTCGCCGAAGACCTGGAACACCAGGTCCAGCAGTTGGCGCGGGCTGTATTCGGTGAGCTTGTCGGTGTCGCCCTGTTCCAGCGCCAGCACTTCGGCCACCGCCGGGGTCAGGCCGGCCATTTCCAGCCGGCGGCGGTATTCCTGCACGCCCATCCATTGGGCCTGGCCTTCGGCCTGCTCCAGCGGCACGTCGCCGTCCAGGATGGCGTAGTGGCGCACCCAGTCCCCGCCCTGTTTCTTGATCCGGCACAGCAGGGTGACGGCGTCCGCGACGATGGGGAAGAAAGGCGTCGGGTACAGGCCGCCGCTGGGACGGCGCGGATTGTCCACCACGCCGCGCAGATAGGCGAAGGGCTCTTTATTGTTGCGAACGTAGCGCTTGTAATCGCGCTTGCCCGAGCATTTGATCGCCAGCAGGGTGCGCATCGCGTCCAGCAAGGTGGTCTTGCCGGAGCCGTTGGGGCCGATGATGGTGACGATCTGCGCGTCCAGCGGCACGGTCAGCCGCTGCCAGAAGTCCCAGTGCACCATTTCCACCGATTTCATCTGGAACATCAGCGCGTCTCCTCGTGGGCCGCGTCGTCGTCCGGCGGCAGGTCAAACAGCGGGCCGGCGGAGTCGTCGGCGTCCGCGATGGCTTCTAGCTCGTCCTCGGTCGCCTCCGCGCGCTTGTCGGCCAGCGCGTCGCGGCCTTCGCGGCGCAGCAGCACATCGGCCAGCGCGCCTTCGATGATGCGCGGCGCCAGTTGGGCGTAGTCGATCATCAGGTCCAGCATCGGGCCTTCGTCCAGCCAACGGTTGCGGCGCACGATGAAACCCAGGTTGACCAGGCGGCCCAGGTTGGCGTTGAAGCGAGTGCGGCCGCCCAGCGCCTTGCCGAAGTCCGCGTAGAGCGCGTCCTCGGATACGCCGGTGGACACGGCGTCGCCGGTTTCCAGCGGCTTTTGCGCGCCGAACATATCGCTCTGGTTTTCCTTGCCGGCTTCCACGCGGGCGATCTGGCGCTCGCGCTTGGGCAGGATGATCAGCGACCACAGGATGACCAGCAGCGCCACGCCGTCGCGCGGCAGACCCAGATTATTATTGAGCCAGGCGTCGCCGGAGCCGAACACCGGCTCGGTCATTTCCGGCAGCAGCGCCACGGCCACGTGCTCGGCGTAGGGGTTCTCCACCAAACGCAGGCCAACGGCGGCCAGGCTCTTGTCCAACTCCAGGCGGAAGCTGTCGTCCAGCAGCGCCTTCTTCGCCAACGCGTCGCCGCGCGGCACCACCCGATGCGCCAGCAAACGGGCGGTCAGGGTTTTGATTTCTGTTTCCATTAAGAACCTTTTTGCGCCGCAGCCACCAGGCGCGCGTCGGACAGCGACGCCACTTCCGGGTGGTCCGGCTCGATCACGCGCTCGCCGCCTTGCAGACTGAACGGCAGCTTGGCCAGCGCGGCGACGATGCTTTGGTCGTTGCTGGTTTCCGGATCCCCGATCAGGGACAGCAGCGACAGCCGGTAGGCGGTTTCGTTGTAACTGTCGGCCAGCACCGCCTGGCTGATGTGGGCGTCGGCCGCGCCGGACATGCCCAGCTCCAGCAAGACGTCGTACATGGCCTCGGCTTCCAGCAGGCGCTCCATTTCCGGCGCGTCGGCCAGCGGCGCGGCTTCGCCGCCCGGCAGCGTCATGGAGCCGGCCTTGGCGCGCTCGCGCGCCAGCAGTTCGAATTCGGCCACGTCGGCCAGCTCCGGCGTGGACAGGAAGGCGGGCTCGGGGGCGATGGACAGACAGGCGTCCAGCTTGTGCGCCAACTGGCCGGCCGCCATGCGGCGCAGCCAGTCGGCGATGTCGGTGGAGGTCAGGCCGGAGCCGCCCAGGTGCACGCGCTGCGCGGCCAATTGCGCCAGCCGGCGCTCAAACGTGCCGGCCAGCGCCAGCATGCGGCTTTGCGCCAGCGCGATGGCTTGCGCCTGGTTGAGCACCAGCAGGCTCAGCGTGTCGTCCTGGGTCAGGCTCTTGACCACTTCGGTGGATTTGGCCACCCAGCGCCACACGGCTTCCAAGCGGTGCTGAGCGGCGCGGATACGGAATTCGGATTGCGACTCCAGCGCGTCCTCGAACTCCGCGTACAGTTCGTTCAAGCGCGCCAGCAGGTGTTTGAGCGCCTCGTCGGACACCTGGCCCACCGCCTGGCCGGCGGCCACTTGACTGGTCAGATAGCCCAGTTCCACATCGTCGCCGGCGAAATCCACCATGGTGGCCAGCGCAGCCAGCGCGACGCGCGCGCCTTCGGACAGCTGGTAGACCCCGCCGTCGCTGTCGTAAACCAGCAGGCCGCCTTCGCGCAGCCGGCCCAGAATGGTGGCCAGCTTGGTGTCGTTCAGATAGGCGAAACGCTGGGCGATTTCCTGCGGCGTCCATAGCGGCGCTTCGGCGCGGCCGCCCAGTTCCCGCAACACCAGCAGCCGCATCAGCACCTCTTCGTCGCCGCCGCGGAACAGGGTGACGAAGACGGCGAGATAAGGCCAGGCGCCGGTCAGGCGCGACACCGCCTGCAAGGAGGCGGGCTCGATGCCGGGCTGGAAGAAGTCGGAGAGAGAATCCAAGGGCACTCCACCACGCGCGCGGGCGTGGAATGGCAAAAGCCATGATTGTCCGGGGGGCATGGTCGTTCGTCAACGCATGTCCGCGCGGCGGCCCTATCTTGCCCGGGCAGGTTTGGAATAAGATTCCACGACCGAGCCGCACACCGTAAGAGGAGAACCCATGTACACCCACCGCCAGCCCTTGCTGTCGCCCAGCCTGGGCAGCCAGCGCGATCTGACCAGCTTCCATTTCGGCGTGCCGCAAAGCGGCCAGAAAATCTATATCCAGGCCAGCCTGCATGCCGACGAATTGCCCGGCATGCTGACCGCCTGGCACTTGAAGCAGGGCTTGCAGCGGCTGGACGCCGCCGGCCTGCTGCGCGGCGAGGTGATCCTGGTGCCGGTGGCCAACCCCATCGGCCTGAACCAGAACCAGAGCGAGAAGCTGCTGGGGCGTTTCGATCTGCAAACCGGCCAGAACTTCAACCGCTATTACCCGGTGCTGTCCGAAACGATTTTCGAGGCGGTGAAAGGGCAGCTGGGCCGCGACGGCAAGGCCAACACCGCCCTGATCCGCGCGGAGGCGCGCCAGCAATTGGGCGCGCTGCGCGCCGACAGCGAGCTGCAGTCGCTGCGCCACACCCTGATGAAGCTGGCCTTCGACGCCGACGTCGTACTGGACCTGCACTGCGACTGCCGCGCCGGCCTGCACCTGTACACCGGCACCCCGCTATGGGAACAGTGCGAGCCGCTATCGCGCTATCTGGGCGCTTGCGCCACCCTGCTGGCCACCGACTCCGGCGACCACCCCTTCGACGAAGCCTGCGGCCAGCTGTGGTGGCAGCTGCGCGATCTGGCGACGGCTGAAGGCCTGGACGCGCAGATCGACATGGCCTGCCTGGCGGTGACGGTGGAACTGCGCGGCGAAAGCGACGTCCATCACGATTACGCGCGCCAGGACGCGGAAGGCATCCTCAACTTCCTGCGCCACCGCGGCGTGATCGCCGAAGCCGCGCCGCCGCAGCCGGAACTGCCCTTCCCGGCCACGCCGCTGGCCGGCTCGGAAAACCTGTACGCGCCGCACGCCGGCGTGGTGGTCTACCACGCCCAACCGGGCAGCGAGGTGGCCAGCGGCGAACTGCTGGCCGAGGTGATAGACCCGATAGGCGACCGCTGCAGCGAGATCCGCGCCAACCGCCCCGGCATGTTGTACGCCACCAGCGCCCGCACCTACACCACCACCGGCCTGTCGCTGGCCAAGGTGGCCAGCCGCGAGGCCTTCAAATCCGGCAAGCTGTTGTCGGCCTGATACTGAAAGGAAAACCGCATGAGAATCTTGATATGCGCCGCCGCGCTCTTGGGCCTGAGCGCCTGCAGCCAGACCAAGCCGCCGGAGCGCCCCGCGGTGGGCATGGCCAATCCGGCCTCCGTGTATTGCGGGGAAAAGGGCGGCAAGCTGTTGCCGCAAAAAGACGCCCAGGGCAATGAGTACGCGCTGTGCCAGCTGCCGGACGGCCGCACGGTGGAGGAATGGACGCTGTTCCGCGCCGATCATCCCCAATAAACCCGCTTATCCACAGCCAACAGCCAAACTCAAACTTATCCACAAAAACCCAACCCGCCGGCCATCGCGCGCCGGCGGGTTTGCTCTTTCGTCAGCGGGGCCGGGCCAGGCTTACTTCAGGCTGCCCGACAGGAAGGCCTTCAAGCGCTCGCTCTTGGTGTTGCCGAACACCTCGTCCGGGCAGCCCTCCTCCTCCACCCGTCCCTGGTGCAGGAACATCACGTGATTGGACACATTGCGGGCGAAGCCCATCTCGTGGGTGACCACGATCATGGTGCGGCCCTCCTCGGCCAAGGCCTGCATCACTTTCAGCACCTCGCCCACCAGTTCCGGGTCCAGTGCCGAGGTGGGCTCGTCAAACAGCATGACTTCCGGCTCCATCGCCAACGCGCGCGCTATCGCCACCCGCTGTTGCTGGCCGCCGGACAAATGCGCCGGGTACTTGCCCTGCGCGCGCTCGTCCAGGCCCACCTTGCGCAGGTATTTGACCGCGCGCTGAGTGGCCTCCTCCTTGGAAATCCCCAACACGTGCACCGGCGCCTCGATGACGTTTTCCAGCACCGTCATGTGCGCCCACAGATTGAAGTGCTGGAACACCATGGCCAGCTTGGTGCGCATGCCCTGCAATTGCTTCTGGTCCGCCGGCGTCAGTTCGCCGTTCTTGGTGGCGGCCAGGCGGATGGGCTCGCCATTGAGGCTGATGCTGCCCTGGTTCGGTTTTTCCAGGAAGTTGATGCAACGCAGAAAGGTGCTTTTGCCGGAGCCTGACGAGCCGATGATGCTGATCACGTCGCCGGCCTTGGCGGTCAGCGAAACGCCCTTGAGCACTTCGTGGCTGCCGTAGCTCTTGTAAATGTTCTGGATATTCAGCTTGTCCATCTTCTTAATCCGTTTCTCAGGTTTTCGCCGGCTGCAGATAGGCCAGCCATCTGGTCTCGGCCTTGCGGAACAGGCCCACCAGGACGAAGGTGACACCCAGATAGATCAGGGCGGCCAGACCAAAGGCGTTGAAGGAGTCATAGGTGGCGGCGTTGACGTCGCGCGCCACTTTCAGAATGTCCGGCACGGTGGCGGTGAAGGCCACGGTGGTGGCGTGCAGCATCAGGATCACTTCATTGCTGTACGCCGGCAGCGCGCGGCGCAGCGCGGACGGAATGATCACTCTTCGGTAAAGAGTGAACTTGCTCATGCCGTAGGCGCGCCCGGCCTCGATTTCGCCGTAAGGGGTGGCCTTGATCGCGCCGGCGAAGATCTCGGTGGTGTAAGCGCAGGTGTTGAGCGCGAACGCCAGGATGGTGCAGTTGTAGCCTTCCCGGAAGAAGTGGTTGAGGAAGCCCACTTCCCGCACCGCGTCCAGGCTGTACATGCCGGTGTAGAAGAACAGCAGCTGCACATAGAGCGGCGTGCCGCGGAACACATAGGTGTAAAACCAGACGCTGCGCGCCAGCCATTTGACCTTGGACACCCGCGCCACCGCCAGCGGGATGGACACGATGAAGCCAAAGGCGATGGACAGCACCAGCAGCCACATGGTGACGGCGAGGCCGGACAAATGGTAGCCGTCCGACCACAGGAAGGGACGCCAGTATTGTTGAATGATGTCGATCATAGCTCGGCCTCCCGCACGCCCAGGGAATAACGGCGCTCCAGCCACATCAACACGAAGTTGGACACCGTGGTGAGCAGCAGATAGATCGCCCCGGCCACCAGGGTGAAGAAGAACACTTTGTAAGTGCTCTTGCCGGCGTCTATCGACACTTTGACCACGTCGGTCAGGCCGATGATGGACACCAGGGCGGTGGCTTTCAGCATCACCTGCCAGTTATTGGAAATGCCGGGCAACGCGAAACGCATCATCTGCGGGAACTGGACGCGGGAAAACACCTGCCAATGGCTCATGCCGTAAGCGGTGCCCGCCTCCAGCTGGCCCTTGGGCACGGAGATGAAGGCGCCGCGCAGCGTTTCGGTAAAGTAGGCGCCGTAGATAAAACCCAGGGTTACCACGCCGGACACAAAGGGATTGAGATCAATCCTCTCCATGCCCTGCCATTCGGTCAGATGATTAATGCCGATCTGCAGGCTGTAAAAAATCAGCAGCATCAACACCAAGTCCGGCACACCGCGGATCAAGGTGGTGTACAAGGTGGACACGCCGCTCAGCAAGGGATTGCTGGACAGCTTGGCCCCGGCCCCGATGAGGCCGATGAGAAAAGCCAGCAGCAAGGACAGCACCGCCAGCTCCAGCGTCACCAGCGTGCCTTCCCAGATAATGGAACCGAATCCATGCAAAAACATGCTCATCCCCTTCCAGGAGCGGCGACGGTGGGCGTCGGGCCGTTCCTGACTTGCGCAAAAGACGAGCCGCCGACAAAACGGATGGCCAACTCCGGCCACGGAGGCGCTGCGGGTTCCAATGCAACGGTTTTGTCGGCGGCTTACAAGAACCGGTTCAAAGCCTGCCGCACAACGGCAATACAGCTCTGAACAGGCTCTTACGGTTTACTTGCCGTAAACGTCGAAGTTGAAATATTTCTTCTCAAGCTTCTTATAGGTGCCGTCTTTGAGCATGCCGGCGATGGCCTTGTCGATATCGGCCTTCAGTTCCTTGTCTTCCTTGCGCAGACCGATGGCGGCGCCTTCGCCCAGGGTTTTCGGGTCCACCAGTTCTTTGCCGGCAAAAGCGAAGCCCTTGCCTTCCGGCTTCTTCAGGAAGCCTTCGTCAGCCTGTACCGCGTCTTGCAGCGAGGCGTCCAGACGGCCGGCCGTCAGGTCGGACAGTACTTGGGTCTGGTTTTGGTAAGGCACCACTTCCACGCCGGCCGGCGCCCAGTATTTCTTGGCGTAGGCTTCCTGGATGGTGCCTTGCTCCACGCCCACGCGCTTGCCCTTCAGCGAAGCCGGAGTCGGCATCAGGCCGGAACCGGTCTTGGCCACCATGCGGGTAGGCGTGTTGAACAATTTGGCGGAGAAGCTGATTTCCTTCATCCGGGCTTCGGTCACCGACATCGAGGACAGCACGCCGTCGAACTTCTTGGCTTTCAAAGCCGGGATCATGCCGTCGAAATCGTTTTCCACCCACACGCACTTGGCTTTCAGGCGCTTACAGATTTCATTGCCCAGGTCGATGTCGAAACCCACCAGCTGACCATTGGCCGCTTTGGATTCAAACGGCGCGTAACTGGCGTCCACCCCGAAGCGGACTTCCTTCCAATCCTTGGCCCATGCTCCAATCGACGCGGTCATCAGACCCAGGGCCATCACAGCCAATGCTTTCTTCATTTGCTTCTCCTCATAGACTTCATCTACAGCCAACGGTGAAAATCCCGAGCCGACAGCCGGGCATATGCATTTCACAAGTTAAAGCGTCCGGGGCTTTTCGCCCTCTGATCCGGCATCGCCCCCGGAGGGGCTGAAGCGCTTCATGTTATATAAATAGAGCAATTTGTCTATACCGTCTCTCACGCCCGGCTATCAGGGCGCGCTCAGCCAACCTTTTGTCATGCCAAGTGGCGCAATTAATGACTTTAGATTCCAGGTAGCGGCACAAACTCGCGCTTTATTGAGGAAAAAATACAACATCCAGGCGCCAACTCAAGTAACGCTTGGTATCCGCGGACGGGAGAAGGAAGGGGAAGACGGACTCGGACAGAAACCGCATGAAAAAAGGCCAGTCGCTAGACTGGCCTTGTTGCTTGCCGTGGATGCCGACGCGCGGCAGTGGACGGACTCTTATTCTTCGGTCGTATCCTGATGCATGGCCGCATCCGGCGTAATCACCGTTTGGCGCGCGGCGGCGGCTTGCTGCTGCGCCTCGTCCGCCAGCTTGCGCTGCTCGGCGCGCACCACGTCCAGATAGGACATGATGGCGAAAGTCAGCTCGCGGGTGCCTTCGTGGTTTAGCGCGGAGATGCTGAACACGCGCGGCGCCTTGAGATCGAAGCCGAAACGGTCGTCCGGCTGCTCTTCCGGCCAGCCATAGGCTTTAAGGAAGGCGGACACCGTCAGCTCGCGCTCGTCCGGCGGCAGCATGTCCACCTTGTTCAACACCAGCCAGCGCGGCTTGCCGTGCAGTTCATCGTCGTACTTCTTCAATTCCTCGACGATGGCGCGCGCCTCGCGCACCGGATCGACGTCCGGATCGAACGGCGCCACGTCCACCACGTGCAGCAGCAGGCCGGTACGCTGCAAATGCTTGAGGAAGCGGTGGCCCAAACCAGCGCCTTCCGCCGCGCCTTCAATCAGGCCCGGAATATCGGCGATCACAAAGCTGCGGGTATCGTCCATCCGCACCACGCCCAAGTTGGGATGCAGCGTGGTGAACGGGTAATCCGCCACCTTGGGACGCGCCGCCGACACCGCGCGGATAAAGGTGGACTTGCCCGCGTTGGGCATGCCCAGCAGGCCCACGTCCGCCAGCACCTTCAGTTCCAGCTTCAAAGTGCGCTGCTCGCCCTGCTCGCCCGGCGTGCATTGGCGCGGCGCGCGGTTGGTGGAGGATTTGAAATGGATGTTGCCCAGGCCGCCCTTGCCGCCGCGCGCAATCATGATGCGCTGGCCGTGGTGGGTCAGGTCCGCCACCAGTTCGCCCGTGTCGTGGTCGGTAATCACCGTGCCCACCGGCATTTTCAGTTCGATGTCATCGCCGCCCTTGCCGTAGCAATCGGCGCCGCGGCCGCGTTCGCCGTGTTCCGCCAGGTATTTTTTGACGAAACGGAATTCCACCAAAGTGTTGACGTTTTCATCCGCCACCGCGTACACGCTGCCGCCCTTGCCGCCGTCGCCGCCGTCCGGGCCGCCGAAGGGAACGAACTTCTCGCGACGGAAACTGGCCGCGCCGTTGCCGCCGCGACCCGCGAACACTTCAATGCGGGCTTCATCAATAAACTTCATGTTTTCAACCTCTGTCTGGCGAGGAGTCAGGGGTCAGGATTGACACGCTTCAACCCTCACGCCTTGCCCCTCGGTATAAAAAAAGCCCTATCGCAGGATAGGGCTTTCTCGGTCACTAGAAAGCGAAAAATTATTCGCCGTCTACGCCGGTGTACGGAACCACATTAACGAACTTGCGCTTCATTGCACCTTTGATGGTGAATTCAACGTAGCCGTCTACCTTGGCGAACAAGGTGTGATCCTTGCCCTGGCCAACGTTTTCACCTGCGTGGAAGCGGGTGCCGCGCTGACGCACGATGATGGAACCTGCCGGAATCAGTTCGCTGCCGTAAACCTTAACGCCCAAGCGTTTGGCTTCGGAGTCACGACCGTTGCGGGAGCTACCGCCTGCTTTTTTGTGTGCCATGACTGTTTATCCTTACTTCGAAATCGCGTCGATGCGGATTTCGGTGAAGTTTTGACGATGACCCTGATGTTTCTGGTAGTGCTTGCGACGACGCATCTTGAAGATGCGGATCTTGTCGCCACGACCGTGGGAAACAACGGTGGCCTTAACAGTGGCGCCGGCAATCATCGGGGCGCCTACAACAACCTGTTCACCGTCAGCAATCATCAGCACTTCTTCAAGTACGATCTGGCTGTCGACGTCTGCAGGTATCTGTTCTACTTTGAGTTTTTCACCAACGACAACTTTGTACTGCTTGCCGCCGGTTTTTATGACCGCATACATTCGCATGAGCTCCTGAATATAAAATCTCGCCGCCTGTTGCGGGAGAACGCGAAACTATACGGACAGCCCGTCAAGTTGTCAATGATTTCATCGACTTAGTCCTAAGGAGTACGCGCCATGGCGGCTGGAGGGGCTTTTCTGGTAACATTCTCGGCTTTGGCGTACCCATCTCAAATAACTGGTTGAAATCGTGTCCACCCCGCTTTTCCGTACACTGATAGCCGACGACATGCAGGCCGTAGACCGCGTCATCCGCGCCCGGCTGCACTCTGATGTCGTCCTGATCCGCCAGGTAGCGGAATACATCATTTCCGCCGGCGGCAAACGCCTGCGCCCGGTGTTGACGCTGCTGTCCGGCCGCGCGCTGGGCCATGGCGGCAACCAATTGCACGAGCTGGCGGCGATGATCGAATTCATCCACACCGCCACCTTGCTGCACGACGACGTGGTGGACGAATCCGACCTGCGCCGCGGCCGCGAAACCGCCAACGCGCTGTTCGGCAACGCCGCCAGCGTGCTGGTGGGCGACTTCCTCTACACCCGCGCCTTCCAGATGATGGTAACCACCCGCAATATGGACATCCTGGCGGTGATGGCGGAAGCCACCAACATCATCGCCGAGGGCGAGGTGCTGCAGCTGCTCAACATCGGCAACACCGACGTTACCGAAGACGAATACCTGCGCGTGATCAAGTACAAGACCGCCAAGCTGTTCGAAGCCTCCGCCCGCGTGGGCGCGCTCAGCGCCGGCGCCAGCGCCGAACAAGTGCGGGCGATGGCCGAATACGGCATGTACCTGGGCACCGCCTTCCAGATCATCGACGACGTGCTGGACTACAGCGGCGACGCCGACACCATAGGCAAGAGCCTGGGCGACGACCTGGCCGAAGGCAAACCAACGCTGCCCTTGATCTACACCATGCGCAACGGCAATCCGGAAGCCTCCGCCACCGTGCGCGACGCGCTGGAACACGCCAGCCGCGATCGTTTCCAGGACGTGCTGGCTGCGGTACAATCCTGCGGCGCTCTGGACTACGCCCGGGCCGAAGCGGTCAAAGTGGCCGAACAGGCCGTCGCCGCGCTGGCGCCGATTCCGGAATCGGACACCCGTCAGGCCTTGGTGGAATTGGCCCGCCTGTCGGTGGACCGCAGCGCCTGACCCAGCAGTTTCTCTAAGCGTCTCCGTAGTTAAAGGGATTGACTGGATAAGATTTTGCATTAAATACATGCCGTTACGATCAGCATAAAAAATCAAGTAGCACTTCCATAGCACCGCTACCGTAGTTCAACGGATAGAACGGCCGCCTCCTAAGCGGCAGATACAGGTTCGATTCCTGTCGGGAGCGCCACAATCACAGCCCTCGCATCAATTGCGAGGGCTTTTTTATTGCCTGATATTGATCGCAATTCGCATCAGCATGAGCACCGTTGCGCACAAACATTCCCGCAGAATCCCAGAATGGAAACTCTAGGGACCAGGCTCAGAACCGAGCGGGAAAAGCGAAACTGGACACAACGAAGCCTTGCCAGAAAGGCTGGCGTCGGTGCCACAACTATCGCAAGTATCGAGATCGGGCGCAGTCGTGCTACAACGCGGCTTGTTGATATCGCCAAGGCGCTGAACGTGAACCCGATGTGGCTCGAAACTGGCAGAGGCCCCCGTGAGGCAATGCCGCCCCCAGAAAACGTCTACGTCGCCGCAGAATCACCAGAAGACCTAGCGCGCCAACTCGCCCGCAAGAGCGACGATGAACTAGCTGAAATATTTCGCTTGATTTTGTCATTTATACCAGTGTTGTAACCACGTTACATCGTTTTATAAAGCAAACTTTAGAAGAACCTATAGTTTGCGCCTTGCCGACGCTTAAATTCTTTCTTACCCTTCACCGGTGGAGACGTTTGCAGAACGGGTACGGCGCCTGAAAGAAAGGCGCGGCGTCACCGTGGAAGAAATAGCATTTGCATGCGCGGTGACGGAACCGACTGTCTACGGTTGGCTCAAAACAACAATGCCTAGAAACAATCACTTGGCAAGTCTGGCGACATTTTTAGATGTGACGGTTGATCACCTGGTGCACGGAGACCGCTCTGAAACTCGTGATGAAATCGTCCATGAGTTGCGCACACTGGTGCCACAGCTTTCCAACTACCAGCTCACTGTTTTGCTAATGACGGCCAAAGAATTCGCTAAAAAAGGCCAGTAAAACTTTAGTCTGGCAATCGTGCGACATCTTGCGCGGCGCGATAAGCTGTACCCGTCATACAGCAAAAGACGAACAAAAATGCCGCTCTCTCAACTATCGCGCAATATTGCAAACAGCCTGAACCCGCTAATCGGGGGCTCTTCCTCCGACACAATGCAGAACCTCATTTGCCTACTGGATGGGCAGTGCTCCCTGATCGCCGACAGAACCACGGGGGCCACGCTAAACGGGGAAATGGCGCTCTACTTCCTCCAAGTCGTCGGCGGGGCGATCCGATTTGAATCGGCCAAGATGGAGCAGTCGAGCGCTCCACCAAATGGAAATTGATGAAAAAAAGGCCCGCAATGCGGGCCTCTTGTTGCCGAGCGTGAAATCCCCGCATCCTCCTCTGCGCCGATTACAGCGCTAAACGGTCTATGCCGCTATTCAAATCTACGGGGTGGGTGATACACCCTCACGTACTTACCGTCCACATCGATATGCGAGTGATGCCAACGAGCGGACCTAAGCACGCGCCCAACCCGAATCAGATCGCCAGCCGACACCTGCTCTGGGGAAAGACCCAAGGCATGCATTGCCACATCCCTGGCCGTGATGGGCTGCTGAATTCCGGAGAGCCACGCGAGAACCTTTTCTCGAACTACCATGTATTCCGAGCGCACTCCGATCACCGGCCCCGGACTGCCGACTGGCTTGCCTACCGAGCGGCCGGCGGTGGCCATGAGCCAGCGGGCCGTTGTGGTGGGGGACCTTGGCCACCGATCCAAGGGCTTAAGCGCCGGGGCCTTGCCCGACGACAACAGCACAGCGCTCACCCCGGAAGATTTATCATGCCCCAACTGCAACCAGGAAAGGGGCAACTCATGGGCATAGGTCCAAAGCGAGAGCACCTCACCGCGGCGCGGCCAGGGCATCTGGGAAATCATCGTCTCGCTGACCCGAAGGGCGCTGGCGCGGAAGTCATTTAAGGTCAAACGCAAGGACTCAAGGCCGCGCGCCGACACCGTCACATCCCCATTTTTTAAACCAGAGCCGGCCCCCGGGCCAAACAGCTGCTTAGCCATCCAGTTGAAGGCATTAATGTACGCCTCCTTGATGCGCGCGGCCTGGGCGCCGGTGAAGCCCATCACCAAGAACATGAAACCGTCCTTGGTCATTTCGTAGTATTTGAATTCGCGCTTAGCACCACGATCACCAATTTTCTCTGTTCTGGTATTGGCGCAAAAATGCGCTGATGCAAATTCCTTTGAGCAATCAAGGCTTTCGATTCGACGCAACACATCCTTGTGCAGCTTACCAAATGCATCAGCAACTTTTAGCGATGTAGTACGCAGTTCGTTGTCGTGGACAAGAATCAGATCTTGAGGAGTGAGGTTGAGGGATGCGGGCATGATGGCCTCCTACGATTCGTTGACATTCCAACTACGCCCCTTGTTGAGAGAGGCGGCCGGGTGCTTCAACACGGTCGTAGGGCCGCCCGCAGACTTCCCCCCTTGCGGAGGTCTTATATAGCTGCGCGCCACCCGGCCATAGGCTAGCGCTGTCCTGACAAAGCAGGGCACGCAAAAACTATGGACGCAAAAAAACCGCTAGACTGACGGGTGCGGTTATCCGCCTACGAAAGGTGTGTTGAGCACCTAGGCAGAACCGTAGAGGAAAAGTAGACAGGTTGTCAATGCAAGTTATCACTTTTTGTGAGTCATGGCTAAAGGCCGCCAGAAGCCGACGTCGGCTGGTTGGCTTCTTCCGGCTGCCGCAGCCCCTGCGTCACGGGAGTATTCACGCCGGGTTCTGACGATAAGGTGGCTGGCAATTTCGGTGCCTTTCGCTCGAATGTGGAATACCATGCTTTCAAACGCCCCGCCTTGGCATCTTCTACCATTTCCCAAGCCGGTGAACCTGCTGCAACTTCAATGGTTTCCTCACTGCCCAAGTAGCCGTTCAAATAGCTCTTCACATTGGCATAGGCACAGCGGTGCTTGCATTTCATGGTCGTTTGTTCCGGGCCTGATTGCCAATAGAAAACCGGCACCCCATCACGTAGACCCATATAGCGGACCGAGATGATTTTCTGACCACCTTCCGGCAACGGCATCTTGTAGCCGTATTCCCAGTTATCCTCGAACTCGTAGTAATGCGCAGGTTCAGGCGCGCTCGTCGTCAAATTCGGCTGACTAGCAGGTGCAGAACTCTCAACCACCGACACCACCCGGGATTCCTCTTGTTGATGCGCCGGCGCATCACTCCGCACCGTTCCGATCTGAACAAGCACCGCGACGCCGGCCAGGCCAAGCAATACGATAACAACCTTTTTCATGATCCCTCCATGCGGTGGATCATTCTACAACGCCAAAGTCATAGGTGCGCCCCGCGTCATGCTAATTTCACTTTTTGTGATACTTCCAACGCACAAAAAAGGCCGGCTCAGGTGCGCGAACACCCAGGCCGGCCTCATCCTCTCTACTTTGGCGCCGCCGGCACCTCTACCTGGTCATGCGGCTGCACGCGCCACCAGCTCTGCCAGCCGATCACTTGGTCGCGCCAGCGGTAGCACTGGTCGTAGTTGTCGCTGACGGCCTCGAGCGCTTCACCAGCCGTAGCCGTCCCGGCTCCTCCAGCAGGAACGGCGCCGGTGCCGACAAGATCGGGCGGGGCGGCAGCGAGGTCGTGCCCGCGCACCCAGTCAGCATCGAGCACAACGACAGGCCGGCCAGCAGCAGCGCGGGCTTTTTCCCTTTCAACATATCGCACGACCTCCTTGGTAACGGTTTGGGTTCTCACCTCGCGCGCATTTGCGCGCCCTTGCTCACCTTGCGCCAGTACGGCACCAAGGGAAGCGGCGCGGCGCTCGAGCTGCAGCGCTTCGGCGACGGCCGCGTTTTGCAGTTTCAGCCGGCCGGCCTCGCTCTCCAGGCTAGAAAAATGCCAACCGCCTGCGAAGGCCACCACCAGCGCCGCAACGATCAAGGTTGCACGGATAAGCGCCAAGTACGGCTTGAGCAGCTCGATCATTTCGCCCCTCCCGGCACGCCCCAGCGCTTCACCGATAGGACGCGCGCCGCTACCAGCGCCGGCGCGGCGTCGTTGGTCACGGTCGGCAGCTCGATGCCAGACAGGCTGGTTTCGGAACTATGAACGCAGGCCGTGCCAGAGCCGGCACGCTCCAAGCGCACGACCGCGCCGTTCATTTCCAGCACCGCGCCCAGCTCGTTGATGAATCGGCAGTCATCGACCACCACGCGCCCACCAGCAGCGAGCACCCGCTGAACGGCACGCCGCCACGCGCTCACCCACAAATCGGCGTGGATCAGCTGGCGGCCCCATTCGGTACCGAGCGTCTGCATCGCATGCCGCGGCGTGGCGCCGCCCAGCAACTCGCACGGCACCTCCTTGAGGCGACCTTCGATCTCGTCCTCGGACAGGCCGAGGGCACGCATCATGGATTTAAGCGGCCCGGCGAACTTGATCACGGTGTAACCGTGGCGCTCAACCAGTTCGGCGGCGATGGTGGACTTGCCGGCGCCGGCCGCACCACAGAGCGCCAGGAGATTGGGAAGTTGCGGCATACGCAGCTCCATAGAAAAGCCCCGCCGAAGCGGGGCTGGGTTATAACGCGATCCAATCAAGCGGCTTTCTGCAAGCTCACCCATTCAGAAGCGGCGCTGCCGCCGCGCTCACTGTCGTCGTCGACGTTCACGGCCATGGAGAACGTGATGCCGTGCTCGGGATGGGTGATCCACAGCGCCTGGCGCGCGCGCTCGAAGCCGAAGTTGTTGCTGTAGGCGTACTCGTCGTAGCCCTTCAACGACCCGTTGACGATCAACCGCTGCAGCTGGATCAACTGGTGCCAGTGGCCGAGCAGCAGCACGTCGTAGGCCATGTCGACCTGGCCGGCACGCGAGCGCTTCTTGTGGTCGCCGCGGATGATCGGGCCGAGCGCGCCGATCATGCCGTCGCCGCCGCGGAACTGGTCGCCGTGCGTCAGAAGATAGCGGGTGCCGTAAACGCGGTAGTAGGCGTCCGGGCCGTCCGGAATCAAAAAGTGAACGCGCGGGTCATTGGCGAACTCGCGCGCCAGCATGCAGTAGGCCAGCCAGTCGAACGAGGTATGGTTTCTGCCCTTGGCGCGGATCTTGGGCGTGTTGCGGCCGTGGTTGCCGGACACACACGGCACGAATACCTGCCCGAACTCGTCGGCCAGCGCACGAATGCACCAGGCGAGCACGCCGATCAGGTCGATCACGCAGGGCATGATGTCGACCTCGTTGCTGACGGCTAGCTCGTCGTGGATGTCGCCCGATACCATGTCGCCGCCGAGTGCGAACACGATCCCAGGGTATTGGGCACCGGCGAAACAATCGCGCAGCAGCATTACGGTTTTCTCGATCATCCGGCGCGCGCGGCGGTGTGCAATCGCGAGGTTGTACTCGTTCACGCCGTTGATCTGCTGCGGATCGACGACCTCGGCCCAGTGCCAATCGGATGCGAACAGTGTCGGAACCCCGAGCACCTTGCCATCGAACCCACGCCGCACCAGCCAATCAGGCGGTTCGATTGGCGCGCACGATAGCCCGATGATCTTGCGCTTCACATACTCGGCATCGAGTTCGTTGCCCTTCATGGCCGCCAACTGCGCCCGGAGCGCCTTGACCTCGGGATCGGCCAATTTGGCAGCGGGCTCGACTGTGGCATTGGCCTGCTTGGCCGCAGTGGTGGCGCCCCGATTTGGCGAACGCGGATCGGCGCAGGTCAGCTCGTAGCCCTTGGCGCGCAGCCGAGCGGCACGGTCATGCACGGCGCGTTCGGTGATGCCGAGGCGCTTGGCCACCTTGGCGGCGCTACCGAGATCGACCCAGGCGGCCACGAAATCGGCTTCGTTGATCTTGGTAGCCAAATCAGCCCCCTTTCAAGCGCGCAAGCGCGGTCACGCCGGCCCAGATCGCCACGAGGATGCCGCCAACGATGCCGGCCACCAGGGTGGTGATGATCTTGTCGCTGATACCATCCACACGCTTGGCCAGCCGCACTGCGGCATCAACGCCGGCCTCTCTCAGCGCCTGTTCGGCGCCACGGTGCGCCGCCTCGGCCAGCAGCTCGCGGAACTCCTCGCGCGGCAGGACAACCACATCGTCCGCCGCTACGCACTTGGTGTGTGCGGTCATTATTTTTCCTTGAAATAAGCCTGGTACTTCGGGCGCCTAACAACCATCACGTTGCGCACATGGGTGTTGGTGATCTCGGCGAACGACTGGCCGTAGCCAGCATGGCGCACCTTTGATTGCGTGCTGCTGCGCTCGAGGTGGCCGAACCAGCGGCCCGGGTCGCAGCCGGGCGTGTTGGCGCACTTCCGGCGGCGCTGGATCACGGATCCCAGCCCGGAGTTGTGCGAGGCGTCCATCATCGCCAGCCGGTCATAGTCGGTGGATGCCCACTTGATCAGGCGGTAGCTATCGCGGTTTTTCAGTACCACGGCCGGTAGCTGGTAGTGCGGGTCGTAGGCGTTCGCCCAGGACCAGCCGCGCAGCGCCTTCGGGTGGGCGGCAGTCATCTCGCCGATGGCGTCAAACCGCACGCTGCCGTCCTTATTGAATGCCTTGGTGAACTGCCCCAGGCCGGCGCCGAGCTCGCGCGAAGTCTTCAGCCTGGCATTCACGCGCCAGCCGCTTTCCTGCTCGACCTGCGCCGCCAGCACCGAGCGCGCTGGCATGTCCGGCCAGTATTGCCCGATGGACGCCGCCAGCAGCGGCAGCAGCGCCAGCGCGCCGGCGCTCAGCCCCGCAGCCACAGCACACCGCCAATCAGCACCGCGGCCATGAAAAGCCGGTCGGCCAACACCACGAGCGCGGCGCCGACCGGCGAATGCAGCGCGATGTCGCCAGCTTGAGACACATCGATGTGGAATAGCGACTTGCGCAGCACCAGGGCGACGCCGACCAGCACTGGCAGGGCCAGACCCAGCTGCAGCCAGGTTTCGGCGATCACGCGGTCGATTGCGAACAGCGCGAGGGTGAAGGGCAGGATCAGCAGATAGACGCGGTAGTCGTGCAGGCGTTGGAACATTTGGGAACCTCCAGAAATGAAAGCGCCCGCGCGCGGCGGGCGTTATAAAGGCGAAGGGGCGCGAGATGTGGCCCTAGTTGCGTGGCATGATGGGGTTGAACGTGAGAACGATTGGCACTCGGTCGGGCTCGATGGGGTGCTGGACGGCCCCCATCAGCTTCCAGCCCAGATACAGGCGCAGGCAGCGGCCAGGCAGCGTTGGCCAGACCACATACAGCATCCATGACCTCCCGACGCGCGCCCAGCACCAACCGGGGGCATACGGCTGGTTGCTGATCCATGGATTGCCGCGCACCTGGCGCACCATGGTGCGGTCGACGGTAACGCCGGCAACCCTTTCATCGAACCCGCCGCCGGGGTTGCGCCAGATCCAGATCAACCGGCGCAGGTATCGCGGCAGCCGGTTGATGGTCGGGTGCGCTGCCGGATCGCGCCAATACTGGTCACCGTCGAGCGATGCATCCGACGTCTGCAGCCAGGACAGCCAGCGCGGCAGGTTGCCAGCAGCGTCCGCCAGCAGCACCAGGAGCGGTGCGCCCAAAACAGCGGCGGCGGTGAGCACAAGGCTGACCGCCGCCAGAATCACCCATCGGATCAAGCTCATCATGGGGTCACCTCCATCTTGGCGCGCAGCGCGGCTTTCTCGTCCTCGATCGCCTGCAGGCGCTTTACCGTGTCGGCAGGCAATGCGGTGCCAGTTGAGGCCAGCGCCAGCACTGCCTCATGCAGGGCACGGATGGATTTGCTATCCAGCTCGGCCAACTGCACTTTGATTGCAGCGTTCGTTTGTCCTGGAGTTGGCGGTGGAGGATCAACCGCCACTGGCTTACCGTTCGGATCGGCCTGGATCACCTTGCCGGCGGATTGTGCTGCCAGCAGCGCGGCACGTTCCTCTGCCATGATTTCCACAGCATCGGCCGGAATCTGGCAGGCGGGGTTCGGCACGGTGATAGTTGGCACGACTGCAGCCGGATCCGGCACGTTGATCAACGGGGCCTTAGCGTCAGGGTCATCAGACGGCAGCGCCCAGTCCGGGTCTGGTGCCTTGATTGTCGGATGCCTCCAGGTCGGATCAACAATAACCAACTCTTTGCATCCGTGGACGGTGTCGTCGTAGAAGCCGCCTGTAGATTTAGCGTAGTAAAGAGTCATGTGCGCCCCCATCAGTTGCCAATGGCCAGCCAACTTAATTGGATAGCACCGTTATTTGAATATGCAGTAAACCCGGTCTTGGGAAATGGAGGGTACGAGCTTGCAATCAGGTTCGAACCTATACCGGAGTTACTGCCTGCGATGAGTGAAAATACGTTGTTAGGGAACGCCAGTGGATAGGTGATAGCTACCGATCCTCCTGTGGAGGTATTGGTCTGCCCCCACTGGATAATCAGGCCACTCGGCAGCTTCTGGTATCCGCTAGAGGCGAGTGAGGAATTGAAATCCTGCCGGTAACGCTCTGCGCCACTAGCGACTGTCCACATCGAGCCGGTGTTCTCTAGGACCGTTGGCGTTCCGCCATTACACGTGAGCGTCGTACCAGAAAAGCCCGAGTACGCCCCGATGTTGCTGCCACCCGTAACGTTGACCGAGTAGTTATTGGCGCCGTCTGTTCCGACCAGCTCAACGACCGAACCGGGCGCCACCGTAGTTGGGTTCGGTAGCGTAACGGGAGTCGTGCCGCTGACCGTGAAAAACTTGTTCACGTCAGCAGCGGTTAGGGTCGTTGCCGCGGTTAACGTGCCACCGAACCCGCGCCGCGCCCCAAGTGCGCGCTGAACAAATGCTGTGGATGCCGTCAATGTCGAATTGTCGAACTGTGCCGGGGTTAGGTTCTGCAACGCCAAAGTAGCTGCAGTCAGCTGCCCCAGCGCCACTGCGTGTTGGCTCTGCGTGGCGTTCGGCACCTGCTGCGCACCGCCAGCGCACTCCATCAGGATCCAGATCGGGTTGCCGCTGTTGACACCCGCAATAGTCGCGCGCATCAGTACTGCGACACCACCCACGGGCAGTTCACCGCCTTGCAAAGGCTGCAACGCCAGGCCATAGATCGGCGCTGCGGTTTGGCCATCCGGCGAATAGGTCGATGCGCCAGTATTCGCGTGCGCGATGCTGACCTGTTGCACCAGCCCGCCAACCAAGTCCCCAGCCGCCAGTGCAGGCGAATTGGTCGCGGTATAGGCGTTGGCGGCACCGGTATCGGTCAGCACCACTGTTTTCTGCCCCAGCCGCTTGACCGCGGTCAGCACCTGGTTGAACGCCGCCTTGTTGAGGGTGAGTCCGGCACCGGTCACAACGTTGACCAGCTCCATCATCACCGCATTCAGCCACTCGGCCGGCACCACCGTCGGCGCCGTGCCGTTGACTGGGTTGCCGTCAGTAAAAAAGCCCGGGGTTCCCGGGCTTGTCGATGCTGGCTGCGTCGTTGCAGCGGTCGAATTGTCGATTTGAAACATGCGCTACCTCATGAGTAGTGGAACTGGACCACGGTATGCGCTGGGGCCGCAGCCTGGATCTGGCTCTGCAGCGGCGCATTGCCCCAGCTCGCCAGCGGCTCGCCGGCGCCAGACTGGCCAGCGGAGAAACGGATGATGGTGTTGAGCGCGGAATTGACAGACCAGGTGTGGCACCAGTCTTGCGAACCAACCGGTTGCCCGGCGCTGCTCTGCCCGCAGCGAAACGGCGCGTAGTTGGTGACGGTGATGCTGTAGCCCAGCGCAGCGGCCAGCGCCTGGTAGTAGGCGGCAGACTGACCACCCACCGCCGTAAGCTTGGCCACCACCTGCTGCCGACGTCCCTGCACGGTCGAAGCCATGCCGAGCACGGGGTCGGGCAGCCCGAGCGTGGATTCCCACTCTGGCAGCAACTCATAAGCGGTCGCCGGGAAGGTATCCGCCAGCAGGTTGTTGGCGCGGGCGTGCTGGCGAGCGTAGACCGGCGCCAGCCCGGACAGAGCCTGCGTCTGGGCCGCCCCAGGCTCACGTGGCCACGCCTTTCCTTGCGGCAACAGGTTCTGCATCGCTGCCAGGTAGTCGGCCGCGGAGTAGTTGGGTGCGGGCATGTGGCCTCGTTATTGGAAGGTGACCGTGCCCAAGGTCGGCAGCGCGCCGGTCGGGTTGGCGATGTCCGCGCCGGATGGCGACAGGATCAGGAAGTCGTTGACGCCCGACACCGACGCGATCGCCGTCCAGACGTTAGCCAGGTTGATCTGGCCGCCCGGCGCGCCTTGGCGCAGAAAGACGTTGGATATCGCCGTCTTGGCCGCTGCCTGCGAGCCGGCAGGGATACCCTTGATGGTGAAGTTGATCGGGTTCGCAGTTGGTGCCACCACGTAGACCAGAGCGGTGACTGGCTGCAGCGGGCAGATGTAATTGGCCACCGTCAGCTGGTCGCCGGCGGCGACCGTGCCGCGCGGCACACCACCCGGCCCCTGGTCGTACTGCGACACGCCATTCGTGCCGACGGGAAACCCGCTGTTGGCCGCCTCGGCATTGTCCAGCATGACGTATACCACCACGGTGCCAACACCAAAGCCGTTGTTGGCGACCCAGGCCCGGGTCACGCCGGGCACCTGCAGCGCCCAGGTCACGTAGTCGTTGTTGGCACCGCCCTGCGGTGTGGTCTGGTAAGCCATCAGCACGCGCTGACGGAACGCGTCGTCGGCCTCAAGGTCGGCACCGCCGGTAAACGCAATGGCGGCCGTGCCGCTCGAGGTGATACCAGCCACTGCGGTGGCCAGCGTCATCGCGGTACCGGCGGCGGTGTTGCCGAACGCGCCGGTCAGCGCCTGCGGATCGGCATTGGCGATGGCCGGCGTAGTCACGTAGCCGTTGCTGGCCACAGTGGCATCGGCCGTGGTGGTATAGCCGACCCCGTCGCCGCGGTTGATGGCGGAACCATTGGGCAACAGCGTGCCGACCACGCCGGGAAAGGTCACTTGGCCGGTGGCCTGGGTGGCCGGCTTGATGGTGGTCTTTTTCAGCGCGCCCCAGCCCTGAAGGTACTCGCCGGTAGCC
Source organism: Chromobacterium fluminis (assembly GCF_011602385.1). Taxonomy (NCBI): domain Bacteria; kingdom Pseudomonadati; phylum Pseudomonadota; class Betaproteobacteria; order Neisseriales; family Chromobacteriaceae; genus Chromobacterium; species Chromobacterium fluminis. The sequence continues at coordinate 28,319 of NZ_JAAOMA010000038.1, forward strand.
GTGAACGGCACCGCCTGCTTGGCGATCCAGTCCAAATAGCCGTAATGCAAGTAGGCCAGCGCGGCCTGCACCTTGCCCAGCACACTAAGATTGCTGAAGCGCAGCAGGCCATCGCTGCCGGGTAGCGCCGCGCCGATGTCCTGAGCGACCTGGTTCTGTAGGTCGGATAGTGTTGGCCGGATATACGGCATATCAGTTCATCCCCTTCCATGCCCAGTCGTATTGCAGGGCGGCCTTGGTTCCATCAGCTCGATGAGCCACGACCCAGGCGCCGAGCTGGCCGGGTCCGATCCATTGCACGCGCACGTCGAACTTGATCACCGCACCGTCATCGATCAGCCATTGCAGCGCCTCGATGATGTAGTCGCGCGCGCGATTGGCGGTTTCCGTAGTCTGTTTGGCGCGCCTCAGCAGCCACAGCCGGGAGCCGATCGGCCTAGTTGGATCGTCACAGCACCAACCGCGCGGATCGCCGGTGCCGTCCGGAATCGCATCGGCCTGGCCGGCAATGCGATCGGTAAACAGGCTGATGAGAATGGCCGTCTCCAGATCGTTGCCGCTGGCCAGCAGCGGCCCCTGCTGCTGCCAGTCGGCGGCGCCGATCAGCGGCGACCAGACCGTCGAGATGTCTGCCATGGTTATTCCTGCTGGGTGGGCGGATTGGTATTCACGGTCGAGCTGCCGGCCTGAACGCCCGGCACCGGGTGGCCGTGGCCGTTGTAGATGCTGCGCATCTGCGCCATTGATTTGCCGCTGCTCGCGCTGTTGTCAGTGATGTCGCCGCCGGCCTTGATCTGGCCAGAAACATCCAACTCCGGGGTGTTCAGGGCGATCTTGGTGGCAGCGTTGACTGTCACCACCGGCGTGCTGTTGACCGTCAGCGGCAGCCCGGCGCCATTGACCACGATGCCGGCGCGCGTCAGATAGACCGACTGGCCCTGGTTGTCGAAGATGGCCACCTCGCCCGGCTGCAGGTTCTTCAGGCGCGAAGCTTGGTGGTTGGTGGCGATGACCACGCCGTTGGAGCGGTCGCCGCCGACAAATACCAGCACTGCGTCGCTGCCCGCTGGCGGGCTGCTGGTGAAGCCATACTCGGCGGCGCGGCGCGTGTTGTCGCGCACCTCGTCGGCGCCCAGCTTGACCTGTACCATCTGGATCGGACCGGCGTCGTTGACGGTGGTGGTTTTGCCACGGCCCACCAGCATCCAAAGCCGGTGCACCAGGCGTTCGAATTGCTGGATCATTTCGGCGCGGCTCCATGGGCTGCCACCACGTCCTGCATTCCGGGGAATAGCAGGATGGGCTGCGGGAAGAAAGCTTGCGGGGGCATCAGCACCAGGTCGGCGTGCGTGCCCGAGGCATCACGCCGGTAGGTCACCTCGGCAACCAGCCAGGTCAAACTCTGCAAGCGCAGCGACGGCGCACTGACGGTCACCAGCGTGTTTGGGGTCCACAACTTGCCGGAGCCATCGCGCCAGCTATCCACGGTGAGGTTCACTTGCAGGCTACGACCCGCGCGCCGCGCGGCCTCCCAATTGCCGCGGGCCTTTGACACGGTGAAATCGGCACCATCACCAGTCTCGGCGATGAGGCTGCGCCGACGGAAGCGCGGCACGCCAGGATCGGCAACGACCGCCAGTACATCAGGGCCACCACCGACATCCGACATGAGATCAATCGACAAGCGCCGCACCACGTACTCACTGAAGCGCTGATCCATCGAGAACATCGAGTCACCGGACTCGATGATTTTTCCTTCCTCAATCACCGGGTAATTGCCGCCACCCTTGTCTGGCATGGTGGCCCGGGCCAGCACGAGATTGCCGTATTCGTCTTCGTAGACCAGTAATTGCCGATAGCGGGCGTGCTGCTCGATCACGCTGTACGGGGTTTCTGCCCATGCCAGATTGACCTGAGGGATGGGCGCCCCCACATCGGCCAGCGCCGTCACCGAGATCCCATATGGCGCGCACAAGCCTTGGGCGATCGCCAACACGGTTACGCTGGACATCTGGCAACCATTCCACGCGTGCGAGCAGTCCACCAGGTCTTGGCACTTGCCACGGCCGGACAGGGAGATGCTGTGCTGTCCGGCCGTGATGCTGGGGGCAAAGCGGTCGGCGTAGCCCGTGACCACCACGTCCTGGCCCAGCAACACCTGCAGCGGATCGCCAGGCTTGACGACCACATCGCGCGTATCGCCGGCAAAGCGCTCGGTCATCGTTACCGAAAAGCCGGAGGGAAAGCGCTCGATGCCGCGCGTAACACGGATTCCGGTCCAGCCGGAAATCCGGCTATTGCCGGTGAGAATGGTGAGATCGTCCATGCGTCGGCCATAAAAAAACCGCCACGAGGGCGGTGGATTGATTCAAAATAAATAGGTCCGAGAAGAGAGACCGCGATGATTACCGTTTTCGTTCTGACCCTGGTATTCGCCGATGGCCATCAGGGCGGCCAAATTGCTTACGCCGAATACAAGACCAAGGCCGAGTGCCAGCAGCAGGGGCCGGTCATATCGACCCGCTACCATCAGCAGGGCCACCCGACCACCTTCTATTGCCAGAAAACCAAGCGCGGCCCGGTCAAGCCGATCTCCAGCGCCGAGCAGGCCGAACAGATGAAGCGATACCCGATGCCAGAGATGGTGACGCCGTAAGCTACTGCGCCAATGCCTTGAAGCTGACCGGCATGAACGCCGGATGGATCGGGTCGGCTTGTTGCACCAACTCGTCGGCACGGGCTGGGTCGCGGTAAAGACGCTGCGCCAGCAGCAGGGCCGGCACCGGTACGGGCGTGCTTACCGTGGTCATGCGCGACAGTTTCCCGCCTCGCGCGGTCAAATCGGCCACCACCGCCGCGCGCAACCGCCGCAACGCCAGATAGGTGGCATCAAGCCCCTGGTCCGCAGCCGATTGAATCTCCACGTCCAACAACGTAGTGACCCGCGCCCGCATCGCGGCGGCCCCTTCATAGCTGGCCGGCTGATAGCTGGCCGATGCTTGGCAAACGCCGATAACCGCGCTGCGCCTCAACAGCGCGGCGGTGGCATTCTGGGCGGCGGTCATGGCCTGCCCGATCGGCGAGCTGTCCTGCGCCAGCACAGGCGGCGTGAACTGCGCCAGTTGCGTGAGCGCGTTGATGCCGTCCAGCGGGCTGGTGCATGCGGATAGCACGCTGGAAACTACTGTCTGCACGGATGAAGAGAAAGCGTTGATCGTGCTCGAGCTGCTGCTCAGTGCGCCAGCAGCCAACGACATGCTGCTTAGATTGTTGGCCACGGTCGCCCGGGCCTGGGTGCCCTGCGCGATAGCCAGCCGCACCGCAACGGCGGTCGCCGTTGCATTGCGCGGCGCCGCCACGGAGCTGGAGCCCGAGTCGAGCAAGCCGTGGAAACGACCAAAGGTGCCCGGGATGCTGCGCACCGCGTTGTATAGGTTGCGCGCCGCGTTGATGACGTTTTTGACGATGCCGACCCACTTCGTCACCGTGTTCACCACCTGTTGCACGATCGCGATGCCTTGTTTGACCGCATCCGCGACCTGGTGCAGAAAATCGGCGGCAGTGGCCAGGTTGGCATCACCCACCGCACCCAGCACATCGGAAGCGGTGTCGGTGGTGTCGGACGGGAACTCCTTCAGCCCGGACTCGACGAACGACAATGCAATTTCGAAGACCCGACCGGAGTCCCATTTCTCGGTGACGCGCAGCGTGATCAGGCTAACGAACATGGTGCCGAGCGTCGGATGCACCAGCTCACCCATGTCCTCGGTCTCAGCCGCGGCGATCAACTGGTCGCGCTGCTGGATCACGTCATCGCCAACCAGGAAGCCGATCAGGCTAATTTTGCGTGCCGCCCGGCCCATGTCTTCGACCCAGACGGTATCGCGGTTGGGATATTCGTGGATGGCGTTACGCCGACCGAAGCTGCCCTCGCTAGCCAACACGGCAAATGGAATGCCGCGGAACGACGCCGGCCGCACCTGATCCTGGTAGCTGGGCGCGCCCAAGCCGAGCGCATCGAGCAGCCGGCCAGCGGCCGACATCACGCCGCTAACGGTGCCGGCTGCCTGCTGCACACCGTTTAGAACGTCCTGAAAGCTCATGGGGTCACCATTTCAGGCATGGGAAAGTTGTATTGAGGCGAACCACCCGAGTCGGCCACCTTGGACTGCGCTGACGCACCTGATGGCAGCCCGGTAACATGCGTTTGCACACTGACCTTAAGCTGCCCCAGCTTTGATACGTTGTCGTTCAACTGAGCCAACAAAGCGGCTATCTGACTGTTGCTATCTCCAACAGCCGGCGGCTGATTGACATTGCGAGCCGCAGCGGATGACTGCACTGTCCTTTGACCATACACCCCCTGGTAGTCAACGGCAGCAGCTGCTGATGCATCCAACATTTTCCGTTGGTATGGGTTTTTCCCATTTTCCTTGCGAACGATGGCATCCATTACCGATGACATAACATCTCGCCGGGAGAAGTCCAGAGGCGCGGTATCGCTCACACCAAGGTGCTTTGCTACACCCGCAATGTATGATTCCGTGTTGTTTTCATTGCGCGGTGCAAACTGCTCAATGATCGACCGAACGGAATTCTTTCCGGCATTTGCGTAACGTTTAATCTGGATCGCTAGGGCATCAAGACCTTGTTGCGGAGTGTCGTACACCGCAAAACGACCCGCGGCCCCAGGCTCTTTCCGAGCACCAGCCTGGCCGACGAACTGCAGATTCCCAGGATTATTGTTTCGAATGCCTCGTTTACGCCAAATAGGGTCGTCCTGCGATACCGCAGCCTGTGCAGTCCAGCCCTTTGGCGCTTCCTTTGGATGTTCCTTGACGTAGCGCTCCATATAGCCGAGGTCTTTCTCGTCGCCGAACTCATACCACGGCTGATAGGCCCCGCGCGCCCTGTCCCGCAGCGCGGTGTACTCGCGACCGTTGATATCCATGCCGTGCCAGGTCTTGGAGCCAAGACCGCTATCCTGCATGCGCTTTTGGATCCATTCGTTCTCACCTGCGTTGAGCGAATCGGAATGCAGTAGCAGGTAGGCTGGCGCGCACAGCCGGGATACCCACGCCATGATGGCCGAGCCCAGGCCGCCGAGCGTACCAGCCACCTCGGCGCCGGTGGCGGCAGCTGCGGCGCCACCCGTTTCGGTCACAGCAGCAGCGGCGGATTTGGCGGCAGCATTCAACAGCTTGGACCCCACCGTCTGCAGCGCCTTCTTGGCCATCCAGGTTCCCGCCACGCCCATCGCCGCGCTGCCGGCAATGGTCATACCAGGGGATTCGGACAACCATTTGGTGGCCGTCTCCATGATCTTGTTGTACAGCGGGCTGATCGTGCTGCCGAGCCAGTTCTCCGCGTGTTGGCCGGCCAGCGACGCTTCGCGCTTGTTCTGCTCGGTCTCTGCGGCCTTCCGGAGCTCGGCATCAGACTGCACTGCGCCCAGTTGTTGGGCTCGCGCCTGACCGGCAGACAGGTTCTTGCTACCACTCAGCAGCATTGGCAGCAGCCCCTGCAGACCGAACTGGCCGGCCAGCATCGACTTGGTCTGGGCGTTCATCTTCGGATTGGCCAGCACATCGGCCATATCCTTCAGCGCACGCGTGGTATCAATGGCTCCATCCTTAGTGCGGTGGATGCCGATACCAAGCTTGCTGAGCAGGGCCAGCGCCTGCATGTTGCGGCCATAGAATGCATCGTTGAGCGTGGTGCCCAACTGCGCCAGGCCGCCATCCAGCTGCTCGGCGGATACGCCAGCCAACTTGGCGGCGCCGCGCAGCGATTGCAGATCCTGCGTGGACACCCCGATGATCTGCGAGGTCTTCAACACGTTACTGCCCAGGCTAGCCCAATTGGATGCCGCGGCGGCCAGACCACCAATAGTCGCAGCGCCGACCACCACGTTCATCGGCTCGGCAGCCCTGGCCAGGGTGTTGCCGAAACTGGCCGCTCTCTTGGACAGGGTATCGAACCGCAGACTGGCAAGCTTGCCGTCCAGCGACCCCAGGCGCTTGCTCAGGTCCAGGCGCTTGCCGAATGAGCCGAGCTTGTTCTGGATACGGTTGAAAACGGCCGTGGCTTTGTCCACGGCCGTGATCGTCAATCGGAACTGGTTTTCAGCCGCCATAGCGCTTCCTCATCATGTGGCCGCGCCACCATTCCACCCTCGACCATGTGAGCCCCCACGCATCATGCGGCCCCCAGCCATAGAACTCGGTCACGTCGGCCAGAATATCCCCCCAGTCCGGGGGCAGCATGCCGTTCGGGGCGATCAGAAAAAATTGGACAGGTAGCTTTCAGCAGCCTTGAAATCGCGCGCGCCAACCTTGCCCAGCACCGCCACGTTGACACCGGACACCGCCGAGATCAGCAACTTGGTGGCCTCGACCGGCCCGTGCTTATCCATGGCTTTCAGGAAGCGGTCCAATTCGTCGACGGTCGGCTCGCGCAGCTCGAGCACGAAAGTCGTCTCGCCGGCCAACTCCACCGGCTTGCGCAGCTCGATGGTCAGCTCGTCCGGCACTTCGGTTTTGTTTTCTTCAGCCATCACGCCTCCTCGACGCTCATGCCTTCCCAGCGCACCTTGACAGTACCCTCGGCAACTTCGACTTCCTGGGTTTCAACCGTCCACATGTTGCGACCGATGATCGTTTTCCCGTTTGCCAGCTTGGCGGTCACGGTCACGTTGGTCATCTTGTTGAAATCCGCCACGGTCAGGCCGCTGGAGTCGCGGAAGGTACCGGCGATGAACGGCGCGTTCGGCGTTTCTTTGTAGCCGTGCACGCCGTCCATGCCTTTCATGGTCTCGCGCGAGACCTTGGACACGCTGAACGACAGGTCGCCTTCCAGCATGTACGCGGTGCCGTCGACGGTCAGCGTTGCGGTACCGGCCAGCAGGTTGGTGGTATCAGCCATTTACGGCTCCCATAAAGAGCAAAAGCCGCCCGGAGGCGGCTCTGCTTGGTTGGTTTGGTTACTGCAGGCGGAACTGGGCCAGCAGCGCGAAGATGCGCAGCTGGTTGATCAGGATGCCCGGCCACAGCACGTTGACGCGGTTGGGGTTGTTGCTGTCCTGCTGGACGATCAGCCCCTGCTTGAACGCGTCGCCGTTCTGTACCAGCCCCTGGTATTCCAGCTCGCGGTAGGCTGCGATGAGGGCGCCGCGGATGATGTCCGGCGTGACGATGTTCGAGCCGGCGGCAAAGCGGGTGCCGTTTGCGGCCAGCTTCATCCGTGCGTACTTACTGGTCACGATCGTCCGCATGAAGCGCAGCACGTACATCAGCGAGAACAGGGTCTCCACCTCCAGATAGCTGTTGTCCGGGTTGCCGAACGCGTTTTTCTGGTAGGAGGTGATCAGGTTCTCGATGTAGACCGTGCCGTCCTGGCCGACCATAAAGGTGCTGATGCCGTCGAACAGCAGGGTGTTGCGGTCCGACAGGACGAAGCGGCTCTGCAACGGCGGCGCCAGCACACCCTGAATCGCCACTGTCTGCAGCGGGGTGGCCGGGTCAGCGCGCAGACTGACCGCAGCAGCGCCGGCCAGCGCGGCGGCCCAGAGCCAGTTCGGCGTCGGGCTGTCGTTGAAACCGATGATGGTTTCGTGCTGGTTGTTGCGCGTGGTGCCAAGCGTGGTCTGGGCGCCCAACGTGCCGTGATAGGCGGCGAACACATGGCCGTAGAGCTGCTTGGAATAGCTCCAGCGCCCGGTCTGGTCGTTGAGCAGCGACTGCAGCGCATTCAGGCTGGTTGCATCGTTGTACGGGCAGACGATGAAATCGAACGGCATGTCGCCCAGGTTAGCGAGCGCCGTGGTCATGTCTGGCGCCGTGGCGCCGCCGCTCATCTGGGCGATGGTCACCGACACGCCGGCGGGCAATTGCTCGCCACCGATCGGCCCCTGGTAGTTCATGCGCAGGTCGATATCGTTGCCGCACGGCCCCTTGTTGACGGCAGTCAGCGTTACCACGCTGCCGGCAGCAGCAGCGGTCACCGGGCATGCCGCATCGGCGCCGATAATGTTGGCGATGCTGGTGGCGATCTGCGCTGCGGTCTGGGTGGTCAGCACCGGGATCGCGTAGCGCACGCCACCAACGTACAGGTACAGGGTGCCGTTCGCGGTTGGCGCACCACCGATGGTGATGGTGCCCGTGGCAGCCAGGGCGCCGGCGTTATCTGCCAAGGGCAGATACCACACCTCGCCGAACTGGTCGTTCTGGCGGTACTTCGCCGTCATCAGGGCCAGCATCGAGTTTTGCCCGCCAACGGTTTGCGCATCGCTGACGCCCTGGCTAATCACCGGCACGTTGGCAACGCCAGTGCCGGCGGCGGTAATCTGGCCAATGATCAGCGCACGCTGGTTGGCCTGCGCCGTGTTCGCGCGCGAGTTGTCGACCTCGGCATAGAACAGCGGCACCCGGATGTTGGCCGGGATATTTTTGAATGGAATGGTCATTCACGACGCTCCAAAAACAAAACCCCGCCGAAAGCGGGGTTCTGTAGGGGTTTGGGGCTTATTCGCCAGGGCCGGTCAACGCCGGCGGCTCCAGAACGACATCCTCATCGCGCACACGGCGATGCCAGTAGTCGGTGTCGGGAACCTCGCGCCCAGCCGCAGGCAACAGGTCATGCAAGTCCGGGTCGCGAATCACGAGCCCGGGGGCGGGATACACGTACATGGTTCGTTCCTATGTAAGGGGGATGCCGATGGTGGTCGGTGGCGACAGGGGACCGCCCTCGCTGGTGACCGTGGCGGTCAATTCCATGTCGGTCAGAGGCTGCGTGATGGTCGGGCGGTACGCCTGCGGGAATTCCATGTCGAAGCGAATCCATGCCTCGCCGAGGTGGCTGCGCGATTCCGAGGTCACATCGATCTCGGTATCCACCGCCGCCACCTGCTGCACCATTTTCAGTACGGTGTAATCGGTGAGCACCGCCTCTTCGATCTGCTCGCACAGCGTTTCAAGGTCGGCCTCCACCTGCTGGACAGACGCACCCTGCACCCGGGCATTCACAGCTACGGTGGCCGTGGTGGCGAACAGCGGCGCATGGCGACCCAGGCTGACCTTGCGTTCAAGCGGGGTCTGCACCAGGATCATCGGCATCGATACCGGCGTCGTTGGCAGATCACGCGGCGCATAGACCTTCTGGCCAGCCAAGGTGTTCGCCTGCAGCAGGGCATTGACCACCGCCTGCCGCAATTCTGCGCGGTAGAGCATGGTCAGCCCCCTGAGACGTAGTTGAGCAGCAGCTTGATGTGCCCGTGGCCATCCGGATGGACATCCGCCACGGCATAGGTGATGCCGGTGCGCTGAATGGTCAGCTGGTCGAGTTGCAGTGGTGGCTGCGGGAAGTCGCCCGCGCGGACGCCAAGTACCGGCATTGTGGTGGAGGTATGCACGGTATCGCCCAAGCCATCGACGGAGTGGTAAGCCTCATCGAACACCCCGTAAATCGTGAACGGCTGGCCGGTAGCGGGCGTATACACTACCGGCTCGCCGAACACTTTCATCGCTGGGCCAATGACCATCTTTTCCCAGTCGATGGCCACGATTAGGAACCCGCTCGACCGGTCTGCAACACCTCCGGACGGGTGCAGATGTGCAGCGGATAGCTGGACACTTCCATCTTCCACCACTCGTTGCGGTCGCGGTCAAAGATCGGCACCACATAGATCGGCTTGCCCGGGGTGTTCACCCATTCGAACGATTCGCCCGGTGCATAGGCCACCTTGAAGATGCCGGGGGCATTGACCGGGAAGAATTTCACCTTGTCATCCGGGATCTTGAGCGTGGTGTTGTCGTCCGAACCACGGTAGTTGACCCACAACACCCCAGCAAACGGGAACGCGCTAAAGGCCGCGCCTTGGCTACCGTCGCGCAGCTCGGCGGCAGCGCTCCAGTTCAGGAAGGTGCGGATCACGTCCGGGTGGTTGACGAACTCGTCGAAGAACGCGTCGCCGCACAACGCCACTACCTTGGTGGCTTGGGTAAACGCGCCCTGGGCCTTGCGCGCCATGTTACGGACAATGCCGTTGATGAGCGGGCGCAGCGTATTCTGCGCAGCAGCCGGAAGGTTGAAAGCGACCTCCTGCGCCGGCGTGATGCCGAACTCCTGGAACCAGTCGTAGCGAACCGAGCCATCGGCATCCAGGCAGAGGCCTTGCACGGCGGCGAGACGGTGGTATTCCCAGGTGTATTCGATGTTGCTGGTCAAGCCAGTCGGGCCATTCAGGCGGCGGGCGACTTCGTCCTGCACCTGCATCAGCTCGGACTCAGTACCGAACGCGCGGATGTTTTGCAGTTCGTTCGCGTAAATGGTGTCCTCATGGCGAAGGCGCGGCACATCGAAGTAGCGCGCCTTACGCTTCTCGGTTTGGCGCTGGGTGCCGGACTGACCACGCTCCGAGAACGGAATCACCGTCAGCTTGCCCTGGCGCTCTTCCACTGCCAGCGCGGTGGTGCGGATCGGGTCCGGCTCGAAAACGTTCAACTCGCCCAGACCGGAGGGCAAGAACGGGTGACGTTCAACTGCGGTGGTCAGTTGAATCGTCGAAAAGGCATCCTGGTGGAAAATGTCCAAACTGGCCATCTATGTGCTCCAACAATAGAAAAGCCGCCCGAAGGCGGCTTATGGGATTCGAAAGGGAGGGAGGGGCTTAGCGGGCGATGATGCCGAGAGCCGTGAGCTGCGCGAGGGCAGCGGCGATGTTGCCCTGGCTCATCGAGGCATCCCAGACCAGCTCGGAGGCGTTGACTTCGCAAGAGCGGGTGACAACCGTGCCCGGCGTGTCGAGCAGCGTCGCATCGACATAGCCGAAGCTGATGCCCGCAGCGATCTGAGAACCATCGGTCGCAGTCGACGTGCAGGGCACCCACTTGCCGGAACCCTGCGCCACGGTCACCGTGAAGCTGTCCGCAGCGACGAAAGCAGTGCCGCCAGCGGTAATGGTGAAACCGATGCCGCCGGCGGCAAAGGCCGCGCCGACCGTGCCGTGACCGACTTGTTTTCCGGTCGGGTCCGAAACGACAAAATGGGTGGCGTCGTCAAACTCGACCGCATACGCACCGGCAATGGCGCCGGCCGAGAGGGTAATCGCACCAAAGGTGCCGTTGCCGGTATTGGTGCCGAGTGCGGCAGCCGCAGCGGTAGTGCCGACCGTTTGCTTGCCAAGAACGGCACCGGGCAGCGCCTTGGTGCCGCTGGCAAAGGTGCCGCGGTCTCGCGAGCGGCGGCCATGGGCTTCGGAAACGAGAAAGCCGCCGGCGTGCCATTGCTCCTGCAGCGGGGTTTGCGCAACATAAGTCATGCTGTTGGGTCCTTAATGGTGAAAGGGGTTACTTGCCGGGGCGCGCGCGCTGCATCGAGGTGTCCCAGCTGGATGCAGCAGCCGCCCTGGAATTGCCCGAACGCTCACCGCCGGCACCGAGGGCCGGATTACGAGCCGAGCGACCTTGACCGGGGCTGGAGGCCGCCGGAGTGTCGCGCAGCACGGCAACGGCTTGCTTGCGCGTCATCGAGGTGTTGAAGGCGAGATTGGCAGCCAGCACCGGGTTGCCGGCCGCGTACTTGGACCCCATGATGGCGGCGCAGCGGGCACGCTCACGACGACGAGCAGAGGCGGCGGCACTCTTGCCGCGCAGCTCGTCCTCGTCGTCGTCGCGCTCGTCGTCCTCTGCCGATTCGTCGTCATCATCGGCACGGGCGCGCTTGGCACCTTTGCCTTTGTTGTCGTCGTCTTCGCCATCCTCGAGCTGCTCGTCGTCCGCCTCTTCGTCGTCGCGATCGTCATCGGCACGGCGGCTCTTTTTGCTCTTGCGGCTATCGCCGTTGTCGCGGTCCTGTTCGCGTTCGTCCAGGCCCTCGTCGTCGGCCTCATCGTCCGGACGGCGGTCATCCTGGTCATCGTCGGCGCGGGCGCGCTTGCCCTTGAACGAACCGATGCTTGCGAGATGGGCGAACGAGAGCGCGCTCGCCACGCGGGAAAGCTTAGTCATAGAAACCTCTTGGTAAGAGTTACAGGAGCACTTCAACCCAGCTCGGCGAGCAGGGAGCGGAACGCTTCATCCGGCGCCATTACTGCATCGGCGAAGCCAATCTCGACGCCCTCGGCGCCAAGGAAGGTGGTGGCCTGCGTGCCGCGCACGACGGCAGCAGACAGCTTGCGGTTGCGGGCGACCGTTTTAACGAACAGTTCTCCCATGGCATCGACATCCGCCTGAAAGCGCGACAGCGCTTCTTTCGATAGGGGTTGCATGTCGCTGCCATCAGTCTTGCGATCGCCGTAGTGGATCAGCGTCACCGTGATGCCGGCGGCGCCGAGCGCCTTCGACATGTCAACGTGCATACAGATCACGCCGACACTGCCAGTGCCGCCCGTGCGCGGCACGATGATGCGGTCGCAGGCGCTGGCCAGGGCATAAGCCGCGGAAAAGGCCGACTCGGTCAGGATTGCCCAGATGGGCTTGGTGCCGCGCGCCTTGAAGATCGCATCGGCCAGGTCGAAGCACCCAGCCACCTCGCCGCCGGGGCTGTCGATATCGAGCACGATTGCGCGCACGTCCTTGTCTTCCAAGGCCATGCTTAGGTTGGCGCGAATGCCGTCATAGCCGGTCATGCCCGAGTACGGGCGCATGGTGCCGAGCTTCTGGACCAACGTCCCCGTCACCGGGATGATGGCCACGCCCGCGACCACCTCATAGGCGCGATCCTGGGCGGGCTCGCTGTCGTAGCCAAAGCCATCGAGTGCGACGGCATCGCCGTTGGCGCGGAACAGCCTGGCGATGCCGAAGCGATCGGCCAGTGCCGCCATTACCACTTCCGCCTTTTGCGGGGTGATCGCGATCGGCACGTTGAACAGGCGCTGGGCAAGATGGGGATAATTGATCATTGCGGTTGAGGCTCATCTGGGGGTTGAGCGGCATCGGCGGCACCATCACCGAACCACTTGGGCGGAGGCAGTCCGGCTTCTTCGAACAGCCTTTTCTCGGCACCACGCTGCTGGATAACCTCTTCGTAATCGAGGCTCTGCTCGGCACACTCGCGCTTGAGGGTGGAAAGACAACCATCCATGCCCAAAATGGCGCCTTGCTTTTCCTTGACCGGATCGACCCAACCACGGGCCACCCCCAGCCAGTCGCAGCGCGAGTATTGGGTGCGCGCATCGAGGAAGTCCGGCGCATTGCGCGGCAAGGGAAGATCGCGCCGGTCCATCGCCTCATGCAGCCAACACGCATACATCGGGGTGGCCGTGCCGATCTTGAACTCTGTATTGCGCCGGGTCAGCGTCTTCCAGCTCTCCAGCAAGGCGGCGCGCGCGCTCGAGTAATTAGTCTTCGACCAATCCTGAGTTATCTGCTCTGCTGATACGCCGGATGCCGCCGCGAAGGTGCGCAGCATTTCGTGCGCAAACTCTCCGAAGCCGTTGTGCGGATGCGCGGCGCCCACCGAGGTGATCGTCTCACCCGGTGCAAGCGTCGGGATGCGCGCTCCGTTAAGCATCGCCGGGCGCTCACTCGCCCAGTCGGAGCGCAACTGCTGGTAGTTCGATAACTCGCCATCGCTGAGCGCGTCGTCGACCTGCTCCGGGTCATACGGGCTGGTGACGTAGGTGCCAAAGGTCGCGGCGATCGTGGCGGCTTGTAGCTCTACCCCGTAGTACCGCGCCAGCATCTTGAAGCGCGCCAGCACCGGGATGAACACGCCAATGCCACGATTCTGGCCGGCACGGTCACGCTCGAAATCGTGGATAACGCGCAGCCAGCCGTCCTCGTCCTCGCGCTCGACGCGCTCCCACTGCATGCTTTCGACCGAGTTGTACCAGTCGTTCTGGTGGGCCTTGCGAATGTGGTAGGCCACCGGCACGCCATAGTCGTCGATCTCGACGCCACCGCGCAGGTATTTGGTGTCCACCATCTGGTACGGATTGGACAGGCGGTCAGGATCGACCACCATGAACGAGGTTGCATAGCGCGCACCACCGCGCCCGATCCGTTCGGGCAGCCAGTAGGCGACCACCAGCGAATCACCGTCGATCAGCTTGTGCCGCAGCGCCAGGCGCAACTGCTGGGATACGGTCAGTTGGCGCGACACATCGTTATAGCGGCCGATATCGTCGGCATACCCGCGCCACAGCCCTTCGGCCGCGCGCCGGAATTCCTCGGCCCAGACCGCATCGAACTTGCTGTTGCCGGTCAAAGCGGCCAAGGCCCGGTAGTCGGGGTTGGCCGCCAGACGCATGGAGGCGCCCACCGTGTTGTCGAGTATCCGGGTGATGCCGCCGGCGGCCCAGCCATCGTTTCGAGCGAGATCCCGACTCCTGGCGACCATGCGGTCGCGGAACTGGTTGATCTCAGCATCGGGCGAGCGGATCCACGGCAGCCAGTCGCCCATTTCCTGCGTCTGCCAGCTCGATGCCTCGTAAGGGAATACGCTGGAATACGGTGCCAGGGCGGCACCGGGGCCTAAATCGGCCCTAGCCCGGCCATACGCCGCTCCCGTCGGCGCGGCGGGCGCAATTGGATTACCTGTAGAGTCGAGGATCATGGGAGCGACCATTCTTAAAAGATGGGACGGATAGCGCGCCGGGCGCGCGAGATAATGCCGAGCTGCTGCTGAAGCTGCCTGATCAGCATTTGCAGCTGGCCGATATTGGCGCGGGTGTAAGTCACCGACTTAGCCCCATCCCCCTGTGTGTAGGAGAAGGATTCGCCTTTGGCGCCGGTAGACAGATCGATATAGGCTTGCTGGGCGTCCTGCAGCGCCTGCTGCAGGGCCGCCGTCGACATGCCGGCCAATAGGCTCGTGTTCGGATTGAACAAGACTGTCTCCAAAGAAAAAGCCCGCCGAAGCGGGCTGGCTACGCAAACCGGGAAATCCGGGATCGGCGCGGGGCGGGATCAGGGCGTGGCGCCGGCGCGTCCACCGGTCGCTCCGGCGGCTTTTCAGGAAGCGGAGCCGGTGCCGGTGCCGCGGCAAACAGATCGTGGTTCGGCGGTTGCACTGCGGCTTCGAGCCGCTCCCACATCTTGTCGGTAAAGCGGTGCAGGTCCAGCTGCTGGGCGCAGAACATCGAATAAACCGTGCAATCCAGCACCTCGTTGCGCTTACCTGACGGCTTCACCCAGCGGTATTGATCGCCCGATTGGGTTTTCGCCAGCACCCGGTATTCCGACGTCAGCTGCTTGTAGAACGTCTCCGGCAGCTCCTTGCTGAAATGCACCGCGCCAGGGCCGGCCCCAACGATCTGCAGCCGGCCGTGCAGCAAGTCCTTGGCCGTGTCGGTACCGACCAGCCACAACTTGACGCCGCGCTTGATCACCTTGCCGCGCCAGTTCACGTCCTGCGACGAGCTGCGTCCCTTGATCGGCTTGCCCTGCTGGCTATCGCCCTTGACCGCGAAAATCTTGCGACGCGCGCGCTGGCGGCAGAAGTTGTAAGCCTGGTGGGTGTAGTGGCCACCGGTATCCACTGCGGCAGCCTCGATGGTCAACATACTGCCGGCCGCGTGCGGAAAGGCCGTCTGCAGGTAGGCGTCGAGCTTGTCCCACTCGGTTTCGTCAGCGGGGTTGGCATGCAACTGGACATAATCGACCGTCCAGGACTCCTCGCCGCGGCCGAGCGCCCACACCACCACTTCGAAGCGATCGGCCTGCACGTCGACGCCGGCCACCAGCACCAGTCCACCCATCGGCACCACGCGCAGCGGGAAGGACTCGGCCCGTTCGGCCAGTGCGTCGGAGTCGGTTTTCTCGACGTCCTCTTCCCAAACTTCGCCGCGCGTGGTGTTGACGAAGGTTTTCATCTTCGACATGTCGCCGGCCTTGGCCTTTTCGGCGGCGGCCAGGAACTCACGCACGATGTCGGCCCATGTAGCCTGCGGGCTGTAGGCGGTCCAGATGTGGAATGCGACGTGGACCGGTACTGGCACCTCCTCATCCGCAGCGTTGTAGAAGCGGATACCATCAGCGGTCCAGATCCCAGAGTCGCTGATCCAGCGCCCGGAACCCCAGACCGTTAGATAATCGGCTTGGGTGAACAGGGCGCTGCATTCGCAACAGAGGTGGGCGACCGTCTCTGGGTCGCCGTTGACCCACTTGAAGCCAAACGGTTTGTCCTTGCCGCCCCACTGCAGCGTGATCCACTCGCCGCAATGTGGGCAGCGGATATGGAAGCGCAGCAGGACATCGGCCAGCGCCGCTCGGTCTTCGATCAGCGAAAAGCCTTTGAGCTTGGGCGTGCTGCCCACCACCATCTTGGGAAAGGTGGCGCCTTCGGTCCGCTTCTTGGCGAGGGTGAACGGGTCGCCCTCTTTCTCTACGTCGCGGTCGAAAGCATCGGCCTCATCGAGGAAGCCGGTGTCGATCGAGATTCGCCGGAAATTCTTGGCGGCCTTGCCGCCCTTGGTGAACAGGATCGAGTCGACGAACTTCTTTTGCTTGAGCGTGTTGCTCTTGTGCCGGGCCAGATACTGCGGAAATACCTTGCGCATGGCGGTCACGTCCCGCAACGCTGGCTCCAGCTCGGTTTTCACGAAGTCGTCGGAGTCGTCGTCGGTCGGCTGCCATATGGCCTGGTTGCGCCGCTTGTGCTCGGCCATGTAGAGCATGGCCGCCAGGATGATCTTGGTGTACCCCACCCGGGCGGACTTGATCCAGTCCACCTCTCGGATGTCGTCGTTGCTGATGGCGTTCATCACCGCCACCTGGGGCGGGTAAGCTTCCCATTTCTGCTCGACGTATGAGGACTCGGCCGATAAGTAGAAATGCTCGGCGGCCCACTCGGACAGCGTCAGCGGATCAGGTGCCCCCATCGGGGTCAGGCCCCGCTGAATGGCCTTCTGGATCTCGCTCCTGTCCATCCAGTTCGCTCCAGTCAAACTCTACCGACGCGGCCAGATTTCGGGCAGTCGTGATTTCGCGGGTGATGTACTCCAGGTCCTTGGTGGTGATCGAACCGGAGTTCCGCTTCAAGTTGATGGGGATCGCCTCGAGGATGCCGGCGATCTGGCGCGACACGCCGGCTAGCACCACCTCGAGCATCCAGACCGGTGCCAGCTCGCGGCGCTCGCGGGCGTTCTTCATCGCCACCAAGTCAGCCTGTTCTTTGGCCAGCCGGGCACGCTCCTGGACAAGGCTCGGGCCATTACCCTCGGCCGCCCGGCCCGCTGCTTGCTCGCGCAGATTCGCGCAGTACGCCTGCAGCCAATCGATCAGGTTGGCGCCGGGGGGCAGCACGCCGCGCGCGACCAAGTCGCTGACGGCGGGCTGGCTGATGCCAACCAGGTGGCCGAACTCGGCTTGAGTGCCGGGTCGGGCAAGGCCGTGCACCATATAACCCCCTATGGAAAACCTCGTGACTAGAAAGGAAACGCGGCGCGCAATGCCCTCGGGACTTACCCCTCCAGGAAGGACCCATGGCAATCGCCTAGGTCATCTGGCTGTGGCCAAGGCATTGGCCAGCGCCTTATCGAACTCGGGATTGAAGTTGCGCGCGACGATCTGCTGCGCCCGTTCGCGGTAGCCCAGGTGGGTCTTGACCGGCAACGCATCGCCGAAGCGGATCAGCAGTTTCAGATGGCCACGCTGTTCGGCGGCCTTGTTGAGCCGGCTCAGCCGCTTCCCCTTGGAGTTCAGCAGCGTGACGCGGCGGGTATCGGTAGGCCGCTGCCACACGCCGTTTACCACACCCTTCTTGGTCTTCACCGGACCGATGAAGATATCGGGACGGGCCTTGAGCTTGGCCAGCGCGCCGCGCGACAGCTGCCCGTAGGCGTTCAGCTTGATGTCCTTCGGGTTGAGCAGCGCACGACCGGCCAGCCGGTGCACACCGCCATCCTCGAACGGCTCCAGGTAGCGGGCAGCCCTGTCCTTGATAAAGACCATCGCCTCCAGGTTGCTCTTGCGCGCTCCGCGCATCCCCACCGATTTTCGAGTGAAGGGCGACGGGTTCTTGAGCCTTTCCACCAGTAGCTTGGTCTCGCCATCTTGGACGAGCCCCGCCACCGCGGTGAGTGCTTGGGCCGTGGCAAATGGCAGCTGCTTGCGCGCAACGGCTCCCAGTTTGCGCTGAAGCTCCCGGGCATTGGTCAATACCGAAATGCTGGCAGCCATGGCGGACTTTCGAATGAGGGGCACGCGGATTACCCGTAGGTTCTATGGCTCCTATGCCAACCGCGCGCAGAAACAAAAAGCCCTGCGATCTGGCAGGGCTTAAACAGGAGAGACTTGGAGCATGCCCCGCTCGATCTGGCGACGGCGCCGGGCGACCTCACGCGGGCCGCAGCCGCAGGCATGCTCAAACGCCTTGTTGGAGTTGCGCATGCGCTTGGCACTGAACTTGCCCGTGAAGCGCCCCTTACCCTTGCCCTGCGACTGGTAGCTGCCCAGCTCGGCGAGCTTGGCAATCCGCAGCGCCAGCGGCAGGTTGATGATGGCGGTCAGCGCCTGGCTGAACGCGAGCGCGCGGGCAAACGGCTGAGACGGCTTCGACATGTGATGCTCCTTGGAAAGCAGAAGCCCCGCGACGATGCGCGGGGCTGGAAGGGTGCCACCCCGAAGGGCGGCGCGCCCAGGCAAGAAGCCCAAGCGGAGGCGATCTAGAGGTACTCGATCCCGGTTACAGCGTCCGGGGCCGGTTTGGCATGACTCGTCCGGCTGATTGCGTTGCGATGTCGTCGTAAGTAAGGCTGCTGATGCGTTATCCGGTCGCCACCCGGTCAGTACCCCATGCGCTTGGTGCGCCATCCTTGGCTGGGTAACTCCGCCTTTCGCCAACTCCACCCATCCGCTTCCTTTGCTCGGTTGCTGGCCGTGGTCGCCGCCTTTCTGGCGCCCGAAATGCAAAAAGCCCGGAGGGGTTCTCCGGGCTTTAGACGCAATTTGGGTCGCTGCAGATTGCATATTATTGTCAGATTTTTACCCTGTCAAGCTGCATCCCGAACGGATAGGTAATAATTTTCGATGACAGGCTCAAGAGCGCCCCTGGCGGCAACGAACCAACCGTTGATCAACGGCTGGACAACCTCGCGGTAGTAACGGTTATGGGTGTCGTAGGAGGAGCCAAATCGCCAGGCGGCCTCGCGGCAGCTTCCGTCGCGCCTCGCCCAATGGCGCACCCAGTACAGCAGCCCTTCCCGCCCGAACTTATCACCA
Organism: Chromobacterium fluminis; assembly: GCF_011602385.1. NCBI lineage: Bacteria > Pseudomonadati > Pseudomonadota > Betaproteobacteria > Neisseriales > Chromobacteriaceae > Chromobacterium > Chromobacterium fluminis. The sequence continues at coordinate 47,479 of NZ_JAAOMA010000038.1, forward strand.
GATGGCCCGAGGTGATGAGAGGCAAAGCATGCCAGATCCTGGCAAACCGCCCAGCCATCACGCGGGTCATTGTTGAGCACCTTCCACATCAGCGCCAGGTTGTGCTCGGGCGGCAGCAGAATCATGGCCTCGTTGATGGCCGAAGCCGCCTCCACATCCATCACCAGCGCGCCGACAAACTCCCGGCCGCAAGGACCACGCCCATAATCGATGGCCTTGGCGCCACCCGCTGCGGATAAAACTTCAATCGCCTTCCGGACGATAGATACAACGTCGATATTTTGGTTGCGGTTCACAGTTCGCCTCCGTGAAGACCCTTGGAGACTCCTTAGCCCAGTCAAGCCAGGCTTTCTTTTATTAATCAGTATTTTACTACAGGCCAAGTTCAATGCCAGCAGGGTTGCAAAAATACCCGTGCACCCCTTGTGCATGGCCATGTGCAAATACCGCCAATCCTCAAAGCTAATAACAACGGGGATTTGTGCAGGTTGTGCAGCCTGTGCAGGCTGTTTTTACGCGCACGCGAGATATTATTTTCACCGCCAAAAACATTTAAATGGGGAAAGGGAAAAATAAAAAAGGCCACGCGCCTGCGCGCATGACCGTTTTAGCTGCACATCCTGCACAAACCCGCGTCGTTATTGAGTTTGCAACCTGCACAGAAACCTGAACACTACTTGCACACCCTGCACATTTAGAGGTCGTCGGGCAGGCTGATTTCGGCATCGCGCATGGCATGGCGGAACTGGGATATATGGTCGCCCAGATAATCCATCTCGGCAAGCCC
>NZ_JAAOMA010000039.1:0-47489 GCF_011602385.1 Chromobacterium fluminis
GCCCTGCACGGTCTCGGAGGCCAGATGATGGGTCAGCTCGGCGGCTAGCATACGCTCAGCGAGCTGCTTCTTGAGGAGGCCGGCCAAGCCCGATTCGCCGAGGATCGATTCGGCGTCCTTACCTTCGACCTGCGCCAGAAGTTGGTCGATCAGTTCGTCAGGAATGAGCTTGGGTGCCTTGAGTTTCTTGGGTTTCTTGGTGGTCATTGCAACGGTCATGTAGCGTCCCTTTCGGTATCATCTCATGACCTCATGCACACAGAAAATCTGACAGGCTCGTGTTTGCAATTTTTCTCGGTGTTGCTGGATCGTTAATAGCTTCGTTCATATACGACGGCATTAAGTCTTCACCGCCACCAGGCATAGCAAGTCAATCCAGCGGACCCGCTAAAGCAGGTCGTTGACTACTAACGTTAGAAGATCAAGCGAATGCCCCATCTAGTCGCCCCTAAGCTAGCACCTTAATCATCCGCTTTCCAAAGCGCCGACTGTCGCCTTTGGATCGTAAGTTGCTAGCAGCTAACCACTGATTATTCCAAGAAGCCCCACCCCCAAACCAAACCCCGGTCAAAGCCGGGGTTTGGTCCTTCCTTATTTCCTCTCTATCTTCCGCACCGAGCGGTTTTCCATGGTCTTGCGTTTGATCTGCGCCTGTTGCTGGCGGTGCAGTTCGTCAACATGCTCGAACACGTCCACCTTGCGCGCGGCCAGCGTGAGCATGGCTTCCAGATAGTTGAAGAAGCCCACTCGGTAGCCGCGCTGCTCCGGCTTGCGGAAGTCGATGTCGCGGGTGATGCGCGCCAGCAGGCTTTGGCCGCAATAGCCGGGGTTGTCCTTCAGCCATTGGACGAAGTGCGCGCCGCATTCGCGGCCGTAGGCGCAGTCGGCGGCATAGTCCGGGTGGGCGTCCGGCATGTGCCAGTAGTCGGCTTGCGGCCGGCCTGGGCGTCGGGACACGAAGGGGAGCAGGGCTTCGCGCGCTTCCATCGAGGCTTGGCGATAGCGGCGGCGAGCGGGAAAGGTTTTCGACATGGTGTTTCTCCTGCGGTGACACAAGATAAACCACCTGCCAGATACAGACGGGAGTTGGCAGGCGCGTGGCAGGATTGGCATAACCGGAGTAACCAACCGGCGAGCGCGGGGCGCTCCCCCACCACGAGCCTGCCGATTTTGGCGCAGCCATGGAGAAATACGGGCATGCGCGGTAAGCGCAATGTCCGTTGGTTACTGGGCGGGATGCCAATCCCGGTGCCGTGAATAACAGCACCCGGCGATTGTTACCGAGTGGGCCGGCAGGGTCAAGCCAGCGGGGTCGCGGGAGTAGTGGCGGGCCGGCTGATTTGGTTTGTAATTTGAATGTCATGATTCCGCGACGCTGCGGTATAATCCTTTGCCCATTCGTCTCTTTGTCTTTTCCTCAAGATAGGGCATTCCTTATGACCTCAGTCTCTCTCCCGCCGGAAGCGGTGGGCAGCGCTTTCGCCCTGGACAAAATGATCGCCGCCCGCGACAAAACCATGGCGGCGGTGCGGCGCATCGCCGCGCAGATCCGCCCCGGCATGACCGAACAGCAGGCCAAGGATTTGGCCAAGGCTGAGTTGGAAAGCATGGGCATGGACCGCATCTGGCACGGCATCATCGTCCGTTTTGGCCGCAGCACGCTGAAAATCTTCAAGCAGCAGATCGACCCGGACAATGTGCTGCTGGACGACGACATCTTCTTCATTGATCTGGGCATAGTCTGGGACGGCCACGAGGGCGATGCCGGCGATACCTTTACCACCGGCGACAACGCGCGCAAGCAGGCCTGTGCCGAGGCGGCGCGCCAGTTGTGGCAGGAGGTGGCGAATAAGTGGCGGCGCGAGCGCCTGGCCGGCCCGGCCTTGTACCAGTACGCGGCGGAGCGCGCGGAGGCAATGGGCTGGCGGCTGAACCTGGACATCAAGGGCCACCGGGTGTCGGACTTTCCGCACGCCATTTACAAGGCCGGCAGCCTGGGCGACTTCGCCCAATGCCCGGACGCCGGTTTGTGGATTCTGGAAATCCAGATTGCCGATCCGTCCGGCGAATTCGGCGCTTTCTATGAAGACTTGCTGGTGAGCGAGGGCTGATCCATGACGGGCGGCGGCGAGCCGCCCGCCAGCTTTGGCGTTTGGCCGGGGTTTGCGTCCGCGACGCGGGCGAACTGTGAACGGCTAACACAACCGCGCAGAGCATCTGAGGAAAGGCGGTATCGCTGACGCGCAGCAGATTATGAACTGGTTCTTAGAACGTGTTTACGATCTCGCGAGCTAAGGCGAGACAAGGCGAAAACGAGCGAAAAAGCGGAATGTACACGTGGTACATGAGCATTTTGAGCTTGGTTTCAACGCCGTATCGCCGACGCGCAGCAGATCGTAAACAGGTTTCTTACTGCACCACGGACCGCACCTTCCAGACATTGCCTTCCACCGCGGAGATCGTCACCGGCGCTTGCTTCAGATTGCCCTTGGTGTCGAAGCTGAAGTCGGCGCTGACGCCCTGATAGAGTGTTTGGGCCAGCAGCGGCAGGTATTTGGCCGGTTCCGACGAGTTGGCGCGCTTCATGGCGTCGGCCACCATCATGACCGCGTCGTAGAAGTGCGGGGCGAACAGGACGACGTTTTGCTGGTAGCTGGCTTGGTAGCGCGCCTGAAATGCCTTGCCTGCCGGGCGCGCTTCCAGCGGCCCGCCGGGTACGGCGGAGATGTGGCCAAGCGCATTGGCGCCGGCCAGTTTGATGAAGGTCTCGGTGCTCAGCATGTCGCCGCCCATCAAGGTGGCGCTCATGCCCAGGCGTTTCATCTGGCGCGCCATCGGCGCGGCTTGGGCGTCCGCGCCGCCGTAGAACACGATGTCCGGTTGCTGCGCTTTCAGCGCGGTCAGGATGGCGCTGAAATCGGTGGCCTTGTCATGGGTGTATTCACGCTTGAACGGCGGCGTGCCCAGGCTGGTGATGGATTTGATGAATTCGTCGGCAATGCCCTGGCCGTAAGCGGTGCGATCGTCGATGACCGCGATGCGCTGCGCCTTGAGCTGCTGTACCGCATAGCGGCCCAGCGCTCCGCCCACCTGGCTGTCGCTGCCCACCAGACGGAAGGCGGTTTTGTAGCCGGCGGCGGTGTAGGCGGGGTTGGTGGAGACCGACAGCTGCGGGATGCCGGCCTTGGCGTAGAGGCGCGAGGCGGGAATGGTGACGCCGGAGTTGAAGTGGCCGATTACCGCTTTGACGCCGGCATCCATCAGGCGTTGAGCGGCTTGCGTGCCGGTTCGCGGGTCCGCCTGGTCGTCTTCGGACCGCAGTTCGAACTTCACTTTTTGGCCGCCTAGGGTGATGGGCTTGGCGTTCAGCTCGTTGATCGCCAGTTTGGCTCCGTTCTCATTGTCCTTGCCGTAGTGGGATTGCGGGCCGGACAAGGGTGAGGAGAAGCCTATTTTCACCACGGTGTCGGCATGAGCGGGGCTGAGGAAGAGGGTCATCGTGCCGCCAAGAGCCAATAGGGCAATCAGGCTGCGAGAATGCTGCTGTTTCATGCGTGTCTCCTTTGCGCTGCTCGGTTTGATGGCTGGCCGCGCCATCGCCTTTCACGGCTGGGGTGCCGCCATGCAACAGCTCAATGCAGCAGGAAGCCCCGGCCAATCAAGTCGTCAGGCTCCAATGACCAACTGGCTTTGCCGCTGTAGTGGGCGCGCCCGGCCACGCGCACCGTCACCGCGTCATGGCCCGGCAACTGGGCTTGGCCGACCACCGTGCCGCTGAACAGCGCTCCGGTCAGGCTTTCGAATTCACAGGTTTCCCCAGGCGCAACCAGCCCCTTGGCGTGACGGATGGCCATGCGCGCGGTGACGCCGGAGCCGGTGGGGCTGCGGTCGACTTCGGCATCGGCAAAGACGCAGACATTGCGGCTGCCGCCATCGGCGGCCCGGTCGCGGCCATCGGTGAGGATGCTGCCGTACAAGAAGCTCAGGTCGTCGGCGATGGGGTGGCGCACCGCGATGGCGTTGCGCACGGCCTGGGTGAGGGCGGTGGCGGCGTCCACCAGTTCGCGCAGGGAGCCATCCAGCGATACGCCCAGCTTTTCGGCGGCGACGACCGCGTAGAAGGCGCCGCCGTAGCCGATATCGACGGCGATTTCTCCTATGCCCGGCACGCTGACGGGCAGGTCCAGGGCAAAGGCGAAGGCGGGCACGCTCTCGAATTGCACAGCGCCGGCCTTGCCGTTCTGGATTTCCACCAAGGCTTCCACCAGGCCGCATGGGCATTCGATGCCCACCCGCGTCAGCGGCGCCACGGCGGGCACTTTGCCGCTGTCCACCGCAAAGCGGGCCAGGGCGATCACGGCATGCCCGCACATGGTGCTGTAGCCTTCGTTGTGGGTGAACAGCACGGCGAGGTCCGCCGTTGGCATGGAGGGCTGCACCAGCACCGCGCCATACATATCGTAATGGCCTCGTGGCTCATGCATGAGCAGGCGGCGCACAGGGTCCAGGCGCTCGCTCATGAAACGGCGTTTGGCGAGGATGTCCGCTCCCTGAATCCTGTCGCTAAGGTTGAGCACGATGCGCACCGGTTCGCCGCCGGTGTGCATTTCCACGGTCTCGATGACAAAATCCGCAGGCAATGGATTCATATTGTTCACTCCCTCTGTTGGTCACGAGGCGCGCTGGCGCGCCTTGGCTTAGGTACGCCGCGCGGTTTTAACTGGACGCTGCCGCCCGGTTAGACGGCCTTCCAATGCGCCAGCGCGCAGCGCGCCGCCGCCAAATCCCAGGCCGCGGTGCCCACGCTCTTGAACAGGCGCGGGCGATTGGCGTCGTAGCGTCCCGCTATCGCCTCCGCCAAGGACTGCACGGTGTTCCAGTCCACGCCCGCCTGGATCAGGTCTCCCGCTTCATGCCGCGCTCCGGCGGGGTCGTCAGAGAACAGCTGGCTGCCGGCGATAGCGGCCGGCCCGATTTCGGCCATGTCCGGACGAAACGCGCCCACTCCCACCAATAGCCGGTTGCTGCGAGCGTCCTCGTGGTAGACCGGCGCTTTGCTGGTGGTCAGTGTGATCACCACGTCGATATCGTCCGCGACGCGGCCGCGGCATGGGCGCAACGCCAAGGGCTGGGCGGCATGCCGGCGGCAGAACTCGGCGCTGCCGGCGATATCCCGGCCATGCACATCCACGCGGATACCCGGGAACAAGGCCGCAATGGCTTCCAGATGGCCGGCGGCCTGCGTGCCGGCGCCAATCAGCGCGATGGCGGCCGGCCTGCCGACGTACAGGCTGTTGATCGCCAACATGGAAATGGCGGCGGTGCGCTGGGCGGTCACCGTGGGGCCGTCAAGTATCAGCAGCGGCTGGCCGGTGAGGGCGTCATACACGCTGACGATGCCATGGATGGTGGGGAGGCCCTGCTTGAGGTTGTCCGGGCACACGTTGACCAGTTTGTGAATGCCGATATCGCTTGCGGTGGCCGGCATGGACAGCAGTACGGCGTCGCCCCGCAAGGGCAGCACCTGCCGCTCCGGGCTGACGATCCGCCCAGCCATATACTCGGCGGCGGCAAGGGATAGGGCCTGGCAAAGATCGGCAATCGGCAACAAGCTCTTGGTTGCGGAGGCGGGCAGTACGGGGATGGACATGGTGCGCCTTTGTCGATAAGTGGCAAAATTCAGACCAAATCCGCGGTTTGCCCTTGGGGTTTCTGCCGATATCAATAGAATTGGTCTTAAAATTGCCTTGTTATATCGTTAACTTGTTTTGTAAATTACCAATTTAGAGAGAGCGTCACAAGGGTTTCTGCTGCTGTGGCGGAGATGTGGTCGCAATTGTCACCAATACACAACAAATTGGTTTTGGGGTAACCAGAATGGATGCCAGTACACTGGAACAGAGCCACTTTCAGCCGCTTCCCATCTATGAGCAGCTTGCTGAGCAGATCCGCAACGGCATTGTTGGCAGGGAGTTTCCTCCTGAGTCGCGCCTGCCCTCGGAAAGAGAGCTCGCCGCCCGCTACCGCGTGAGCCGGCCTGCTGTGAGGGAGGCCATTGGCGCTTTGCAGAATCAGCAACTGGTGATGACCCGCCGCGGATCGGGCACCTATGTTTGCCAGGATGCCCTGCAACGGCTGCGGCAAGCCGTGCCCGCAAACGAGCGCGGGCAGGCGGACGACAGTCCGATATCGACGCTGGAAGTTCGGTTGATACTAGAGCCGGCCATTGCCCGCATGGCGGCTAGAAAAGGCCAGCGCGATGAAAGGGCGGAGTATTACCTGGCGCAAATGAAGGGGGTCAAAAACATAGACATCCCGGCGCAGCAAGTGCTCTGGAGCGAAAGCGACCGCTTGTTCCATCGGCAACTCGCCGTGATGACAGGCGATGCGTTGATGGTGCGCATTGCGGATGAGGTGGCCAAAGCCATGTCGCAGCCTCTTTGGCAGCGATTGCGCGATGATGGCATCTATGACGAGGAGCGTATTAGCTTGTACGTTGCGGAGCATCAGCTGATTTACGAATCCATCGTCATCGGCGATGAGGATGCCGCGGCCTTTTACGTTGAGCAGCATTTGCGACGGGTAAGGCGGGATATCTCCGGCTAAGCCGCCAGCGCATTGATCCGCATGGCTGAACGGCTCCGGCCCCGCAGGCGCGCCCGTCACTGGACAGGGCTGCTTGCGGGGCCGGGTTTATGCTGCTGGCGTGTTATGAGGATGTTCGCGAACGAGCGAAAATATTGCAGTGCAAGATAAAACTAACGACTGTTTTAACTAGAACTCCACGTAAATCAAGGGTTTGCCGGGGCGAGGGTGCGGGGAGATGTGGCGTGCGCACATCACAATGTACGCTTTTGACCTGTATCAAACACATATTTTCGTTTTAGAATATAAAATGTGTTCGTAAAATAACATTTGTGTTCGGCTCTGGCGTTTGGGGATATCCCCCGTTCGGAACCGCGCACTATGCTTTAAAAGGCGGCCTGTTAAGGGCCGGCCTCTGTCGGCCATAGGAGCACAAACGCATGCCAGATACCCAAACCGCCGTGGACACGGTCCCGCAAGAACACGCCATGTCTCCCGAATCCGTGGTGGGTTACCTGCACTCCACGGAGAGCGGGGCCGGGGTGGACGGGCCTGGCATGCGCTTTGTCTTCTTCACCTCGGGCTGCCAGTTCCGCTGCCTATACTGCCATAACCCGGATACCTGGAAGCTGCACAACGGCCGCCAGGTCACGGTGGAGCAGGCGATGGCGGAGCTGGAGCCGTACGCGCGCTTTTTGAAGTTCGCCGGCGGCGTGACGGTGTCCGGCGGCGAGCCGCTGATGCAGGACGCTTTCGTGGGCGAGCTGTTCCGCGAGGCCAAGCGCCGCTTCGGCCTGCACACGACCTTGGACACCCAGGGCTTTTTGCACGAGCGGGTGAGCGACGAGTGGTTCGACGCGGTGGACCTGGTGATGCTGGACATCAAGCATTCGGACCCGGAGCGCTATCACGCGCTGACCGGCCAGCCCTTGCAGCCGACGCTGGACTTTGCCCGTCGCCTGCAAGGCCTGGGCAAGAAGATGTGGGTGCGTTACGTGCTGGTGCCGGGTTTGACCGACGGCGACGAGGACATCAGCAGGCTGGCGGATTTCGTCGCCGGCCTGGGCAGTGTGGTGGAGCGGGTCGAGGTGTTGCCCTTCCATCAGTTGGGCATGGACAAGTGGCAGAAGCTGGGCATGGAATATCAGTTGGCGGATACGCCGATTCCCACGCCGGAGCAAGTCAAACGTGCCCGCGAGTTGTTTTCCTGTAAAGGCTTGAAGGTGACTTGAACGCCTTCCGGCCGGTGGTTTTTGGCTGGCAGCGTCGCCCGGAGCGGCGCTGCTTGTTTATCGAATTATCTATCATGAATCGCTGATATATTATGACGACATCTTCTGAAATTCTGGTGATCAACTGTGGCAGTTCCTCGCTGAAGTTCGCGTTGCTGCCCAAGGGCTCCAGCGAGCCGCTGCTGTCCGGTCTGGCCGAGTGCCTGGGCCTGGCGGATTCGCGCATCATTTTCAAAACCGCGGAAGGCAAGAAGACGGAGTCGCTGAACGGCGGCAGCCACGCCGAGGCGATGGAAGCGCTGACCCGTTTCATGGGCGAGCATGAGTGGCTGGACAGCGTGGTCGCCATCGGCCACCGCATCGTTCACGGCGGCGAGCGCTTCCAGGCGTCCGCGCTGATCACCGACGAAGTGCTGGCCGGCATCGAAGAATGCTGCGCGCTGGCGCCGCTGCACAACCCGGGCCACCTGGTGGGCATCCGCGCCGCGCAGAAAGCCTTCCCCAAGCTGCCGCAAGTCGTGGTGTTCGACACCGCCTTCCATCAGACCATGCCCAAGCCGGCTTATATGTACGCCGTGCCGCAGCGTTTCTACAAAGAATACGGCGTGCGCCGCTACGGCATGCACGGCACCAGCCATCGCTTCATCGCCGGCGAAACCGTGGCCGAGCTGAAGCTGGATCCGGCTAATCACGGCATCCTGATCGCCCACCTGGGCAACGGCGCGTCCGCTTCCGCGGTGAAGAACGGCAAGTGCATGGACACCACCATGGGCATGACCCCGCTGGAAGGCCTGATCATGGGCACCCGTTCCGGCGACATCGACCCGGCCGCGGTGACTTTCATCGCCCGCAAGGAAGGCCTGGATCTGGACGGCATCGACAATCTGCTGAACAAGCAGAGCGGCCTGCTGGGCATTTCCGGCGTGTCCAGCGACTGTCGCGCTCTGGAAGAAGCGGCGGCGGAAGGCAATGTGGACGCGCAACTGGCGCTGGACATGTTCGCCCACCGTCTGGCCCGCCTGCTGGGCGGCCTGGCCACCTCGCTGGACCGCATCGACGCCCTGGTGTTCACCGGCGGCATCGGCGAAAACTCCAGCCTGCTGCGTGAAAAAACCCTGAACCACATGAAGGTGCTGGGCTTCGCCGTGGACGCGGCCGCCAACGAGCGCGCCGTGCGCGGCAACACCGGCGTGATCAGTCAGCCGGGCAGCACCACCGCGCTGGTGATGGCTACCAACGAAGAGTGGATGATCGCCAAGGATACCGCCGACCTGGCCGGTATCTGATAGGACCTCGCGGCGCAAGCCGCGTCTGTATCGCGCGGCCGGCGCTCCGTCGGCCGCCGCCTGATTCTGAACGCCGGGCCGCCTTGCGGCGGCGCGCGCGTCGAAAGTAAAACTCATGACATCGCAACAACCGAAACGAGTGTTTTTCCTGGCTTCCTATGGTTCGGACGCCGGGCTGACCTCCATGACCCTGGGCCTGGTGCACGCGCTGGAGCGCGACGGCATCAAGGTGGGCTTCGTCAAGCCCATCGCGCAGCCCGCCAGCGTGGGCGCCGAGCTGTCCAGCCACTTTGCCCGCCAGCTGTGCAATATCGACGCGCCGGCGTCCATCCCCTTCGCCCGCGCTCAAGCCATGTTGCGCGAAGGCGAGCTGGCCACCTTGATGGAAGACGTGGTGCGCCTGGCGGAACAGGCGCGGGACAATCACGATGTGCTGATCGTTGAAGGCCTGGTGCCGGACAGCGACGCGCAAACCGCCATCCGCCTGAACGCGGAAATGGCCGGCAGCCTGTCCGCCGAACTGTTGCTGGTGCTGTCCGGCGCCGGCCGCGGCGCGCGCGACATCGCCGAATGCGTGCAGCTGGTGCAGCGTCAGTTCGGCGCCGACGGCAACGGCAAACTGGCCGGTCTGCTGCTGAACCGCGGCGCGGAGTGCGGCAATCTGGCCGGCCTGCGCGCCGAGCTGGCGGAGCTGGGCTGCGCCACGCCGCTGCTGGGCTGCGTGCCTTACGACGCCAAGCTGGACGCGCCGCGCGTGCTGGACGTGGTTAGCGCGCTGGGTTTGAAGATTGAACACGCCGGCCAGATCGAGCAAGCGCGCATGCGCGAAACCGTGGTGGCGGCCCGCACCGTGGAGAAGATGGCCGAACGCCTGCTGCCGGGCACCCTGGTGGTGACGCCGGGCGACCGCAGCGACGTGGTGTTGGCCACCTCGCTGGCCATGCTGCGCGGCGTGCCGCTGGCCGGCCTGCTGCTGACCTGCGGCGAACCGGTGTCCGGCAGTATCCTGCCGCTGATCCAGTCCGCGCGCCAAGCCGGCCTGACCATTCTGTCCACTGAGCGCGACACCTATGAAACCAGCACCATGCTGGCCAATCTGGACCGTCACGTGGCGATGGAAGACGCCGAGCGCATGCAGGCGATGATCGACTTCGTGGCCGAGCGCATCGACACCGCGGTGCTGGTGCAGAAGATCGGCGAGCCGCGCGAAGTGCGCCTGCCGCCGCCGGCCTTCCGCCATCGTCTGATCGAGAGTGCGCGCCGCTCGCAAAAACGCATCGTGCTGCCGGAAGGCGACGAGCCGCGCACCATTCAGGCCGCCGCCATCTGCCACGAGAAGGGCATCGCCCGCTGCGTGCTGATCGGCGAACCGGAACGCATCCGCCAGGTGGCGGAAGCTCAGGGCGTGACCCTGCCGGCCGACATTGAAATCCTGGCCCCGAAAGAGGCCGCCGGCCGCTACGTGGCGCCGATGATGGAGATGCGCAAGAGCAAGGGCCTGACCGCGCCGCAGGCGGCGGAGCAGCTGGAAGACAGCGTGGTGATCGGCACCATGATGCTGGCCCTGAACGAGGTGGACGGCCTGGTGTCCGGCGCGGTGCACACCACCGCCAACACCATCCGTCCGGCCTTGCAGCTGATCAAGACCGCGCCGGGCGCGAGCATCGTGTCCAGCATCTTCTTCATGTTGATGCCGGATCAGGTGCTGGTGTACGGCGACTGCGCGGTGAACCCGGACCCGAACGCGGAGCAGCTGGCGGACATCGCCATCCAGTCCGCGGATTCCGCCAGCGCCTTCGGCCTGAGTCCGCGCGTGGCGATGATCTCTTACTCCACCGGCACTTCCGGCAGCGGTTCGGACGTGGAGAAAGTGCGCGAAGCCACCCGCATCGCCAAGGAAAAGCGTCCGGATCTGATGATTGACGGCCCGATGCAGTACGACGCCGCCAGCGTGGAGTCCGTAGGCCGCCAAAAGGCGCCGGACAGCGAAGTGGCCGGCCGCGCCAACGTCTTCGTGTTCCCGGACCTGAACACCGGCAACACCACTTACAAGGCGGTGCAACGCTCTGCCGGCGTGGTGTCGGTGGGTCCGATGCTGCAAGGCCTGCGCAAGCCGGTCAACGATCTGTCGCGCGGCGCGCTGGTGGACGACATCGTCTACACCATCGCCCTGACGGCGATCCAGGCGGACGCGCAGTAAGCGGCGAGAACGCTTGACCTGAAAACAGCCCCCGGAGCGTAAGCGCCGGGGGCTGTTGTCTTATGCGGCCTTGTTTAGTGGCGCTGCGCGGCGATGGGGCGCGTCAGCGCCACCCATTGCTCGGAGGCGGGAGAGCCGGCCAGTTCCACGCCGTCGTCGGCGAAATACACTTTGGAGACTTTGCCGTCGAACAGCTCGGGCTGGCGCAGCACGGAGCGGACTTCGGAGTAGGTGATCGGCTCGTAGCTGTGCTGGAAGCGGCGCTGCTGTTCTTGCCAGGGTTTTTGCCGTATCGCTTCAAGGTCCATCTTGCCGCGGCCGGCGTCGTTCCAGGCAAAGGCGATTTCCGCGCCTTGTTGGGCGAAGAATTCCAGGCCCAGTTTGCTGGAGTTGCGGAAGAAGTGCTTGATGAACAGTTCGGACAGGTCCAGCAGGTCGTGCTGTTCCAGCGTGCGCTTGCCGAGCGCGGCGACGACGTCGTCGGCGTTTTTGCAGCCGCAGGCATGCACCAGATGGAGCAGGTTGTTGACCGTGGTTTCCGTGCGGCAGTCGCCGCTGGTGTTTTTCAACACAAAGCGGGTGGCCACGGCGGAGCGCTCCTCCGGCGGCACGTTGGCCAGCAGCGCGTTGAGCCGGACAAACGGGTCCAGCCGTGCGTGATGGGCGCCCAGATAGTCGGCCCAGGCCTGGAGGATGGGGGCAGCCGGCTGCCGCGCGCGTTTGACCAGCTTGCCGGCGGCGGCGTCGCTGATGTGGCGGCTGAATTCCTGGATCAGCTCGCGAGGCGAGAAGTAAGACATGGTGTAGTCGCGGCTGTAATGGACGATGTCCAGCTGTTTATTGTAAGTGGCGATGGTGGCGACGTTTTGCATGTCCAGTTCGCCACACACGAAATCGCCTAGCTGCATTTGCGCGTGACTCAGGCCGTACAGCGCCACCGCTTGGTCCTGACGCGCCGGGGAGGCGTTGACCGCGCCGTTGGCCACCCGGAACAACAGCGACTGGAAACGGGCTTGCTGCGGCACGGGCCCTTGCGTGGTTTGCGGGCGGTCCGGCGCGGCTGCGCAGCGATTCGAGGCGCTGGTCAAGCATCGGCCCAGGCCTAATTGTGGCTGAGCGGCGACGTTGCGGGCAGTCGGCAAGGCCGCAGGGGCGGCGAGGGGGCGAGTGGCGCTGTGGGCGGTGATGTTTGGCATGGGGCCGGCTTTCAAGTAGAGGGCATGGAATGGTTTGACCCCGCTACTGTCGTCAAAAAGCCGGATCGCGGCTTGCAGAATTCACTCAGCGCGCCATCAGAGGGATGGGCGCGAGTTTGCCCGGCGTTACCGTTTTTTGGCTGTAGATCAATGCAGATGGGATTGTGTTATAATCAAAGGGAGGTTGAACTTCCGATAAACACTTAATTAGAAAGGGAACCTGCTTATGCTGAGCCTGTTTTTGATTACTGTTTTTCTGATTATCAGTCTGGTCCATTGCTATTGGGCCTTGGGCGGCACCGTCGGAATGGGCGCGGCCGTGCCCGAGGTGGACGGCAAGCCCTTGTTCCAGCCCACCCGCGGCGGCACTTTCGCGGTGGCCGGCATACTGGCCTTGTCGGCGCTGGCGGTGGCGCTGCATGGCCATCTGACGCGCTTCTGGCAAATGGAGACCGTGCGTTGGGGCTTGCTGGTGCTGGCGGCGGCACTGCTGCTGCGCGGCATCGGCGAATTCCGCTACGTCGGCCTGTTCAAGAGCGTGCGCGACAGCCGCTTCGCCCGCAACGACACGCGTTTCTATTCCCCCTTGTGCTTGTTGCTGGGCAGTTTGTTGCTGATCCTTGCCTGGTAACCGCTCCTGAAAGCGGGCGGCTAGCCGCCCGCTGTTCTCGTTAGAACCTGTTTACGGTCTGCTGCGCGTCGTGAGACGTGACACGGTGAGTCGCGCTTCGAAATGCTCATGCACCGCTTGACCATTCCGCTTTCTCAGCCGCAACGCCTTGTCTCGCCTTAGCTCGCGAGACTTTGAACTGACTCTTAGCGTTTGTTGTTCCGCGAGTAAATCAATTGCGCTTTCCAATCCAGCCGCTGCGGCTGGCGCGGCATGTTGACGCGGAAGCGTTCGCGCGGGCCGACGCCGGACTGCCATAGATAGAGCTGGCCATCGTGAGCGCCGCCGTTCCAGGCGGTCAGGTAGTAGTCGTTCTGCCTCGCCCAGTCCTTGAAGCTGACAATATCGCCGTCCCGCAGGCAGCCGTCCGGCCGGTCCTGAATCTGCAGCCGTAGTTCCGTGGAGGCGTTGAGCGGGCCTTGCTTGGTGTAGTAGGCGTATTGGTTGGCGTCCAGGCCGCCCCACCAGGTCCAGAACCAGCCGGGGCGGTCGGCGCGCTCTACCCGCAGGTAGTCGCCGGAGCGCAGGCAGCCGTTGTCGCGCATGGCGAAGTTGTTGGACAGATTGAAGCGGGCGGCGGGGCCGTTGCCGGGGCCGGTCTTCAGCCAGCCGTCGTTGGCGGCGGCGCTTTGCAGCCATTGGCCGTTGCCCAGGTTTTGCAGGCTTACCTGGCGGTAGCTGCCGGCCTGATCGGTATAGGATTGCGTGGGGGTGGCGGCGTCCGCCCAGGCGAAGGCTTGCACCGGGTAGTGGTCGCTGTAGTCGGTATAGGCGTAGGTGTGTTTGCCGACGGATTGCACCGTCCACTGCGGGGACGGCGCGTCCAGCGCCAGATTGTGCCAGGCCGACGGCTGGGGGTGGGTCTTCAGCGTCAGGATGTAGTCCAGGTATTCCGGCGCGTCGCCGCCGCGCGCGCCGTAGCGCTCCAGCGCCAGGCCGTTGCGGGCGGTGTCGAAGCTGTCGGCGACGCCGGCGTAGCGGGGCTCATTGGCTTGCAGGATGTCCAGCATCGCGCGGTATTCCGCCGGCTTGCGGCGGTCCACGTTCATATCGCCGGCAATCAATACCATTTCGTCCTTGGGCAGCCGCCGCGCGCGCAGCCAGTCGGCAATTTCGCGCAGCTGGGCCTGGCGCACCGCCGCGTGGTCCTTGCAGCCGCTGTCTTCTGATTGCAGATGGGTGCCCAGCAGGTGATAGTACTGGCCGCCCACTTGTAACTTGGCGTAGGCGAAGCCCTTGAGCGCGTATTGATCCCAGCCGCAGCCGGCGTTGCGGAACAAATACTGCCGCTTTTCCACGATGGGCCAGCGGCTGACGATGGCGACGCCGCCGTCTTCCGGCCTGGCGCCGTCCCAGCCTTCGGTGCCGTCCCAGCCGCTTTGGCTGCGGCCTATCACCGGGGTTTGGTGCGGGAAGCGCGCTTTCAGGCCTTGCAGCAGCGCTTCGGAACTGCTGTTGTCCTGAAGCTCCTGAAGCACGGCCACATCCTGCTGTTGCAGGATGGGCGCGGCGGCGATCAGGCGCGCGCGTTGTTCCTGGCCGTAGTTGGGATAGAGCGACTGCGGCAGCAGCATGGCGTTCCAGGTGGTCAGCTTGAGATCGTCGGGGTAGGCGGCGAGCGCGGGGGCGGCCAGCAGCGCGGCGCACAGTGCCAGGCAAGCTTTCATCATGTCTCCGAGGGGTGGGGGAGCGCAAAGCTTGAATGGCCTGGTTTACGGAATTGCTATGTCATTTAAATTTGATCTGGCGTAGAATCTCTACCTCGCCGACACTTCGGCGTCCGTCCGTTTGCGCGGATGCGAGTCTTCCCCTTTTCCCGAATAGGAGCGCGCTGAAATGAAGCTGTAATGCCCGTCACTCGTTTGCCCAGCCAGGGCCGTTTGCCGCATTGCCGTTTCGTTTGGTCTTCCGCTTCGTCTTTGCCCCTTCGCGGGGGCTGTCTATTTCGCTATGGATGCGGTTTTGGCTGGGTGTCCCCAATTTTCTGAATGGAACAGGACTCCCCATGTCGGAACATGTTTCTCTCGATATTTTTTCGCATAATCAGGCCGCCTGGGACCGCCAGGCCGAGCAGGCCGGTCCGTGGTCGCAGCCGGTGGACGCCGCCGCCGTCGCCGCCGCGCGCGCGGGCGATCACCGGGCGCGGTTGATGCCGGGACCGTTGCCGGCCGGCTGGCTGGATCAGGCGGCGGGCTGGCGCATTCTGTGCCTGGCCAGCGGCGGCGGTCAGCAGGGCCCGCTATTGGCGGCGGCCGGCGCCGTGGTCACGGTGTTCGACGCCTCCGAGCAGCAGTTGGAGCGAGACCGGCTGGTGGCGCGGCGCGAAGGGCTGACGCTGGCGACGGAGCAGGGCGATATGCGCGATCTGTCGCGCTTCGCCGACGCCAGCTTCGATTGCGTATTCCACCCGATTTCCAATCTCTACGTGCCGGACGTGCGTCCGGTGTGGCGCGAGTGCTTCAGGGTGCTGCGTCCGGGCGGGCGCTTGCTCAGCAGTTTTTTCAATCCGGCGGCCTTCATCGGCGACCGCGACCCGGAGTATGCCCGTCAGGGGCTGATCCGGCCGCGCTATCCGGCGCCGTATTCCGATCTGCGCGATCTGGAGCCGGCGGCGTTGGCGGCCAAGCGAGCGGGCGGCGAGGCGCTGGTGTTCGGCCATAGCCTGGCCGAGCAGATAGGCGGCCAATTGGAGGCCGGTTTTTTGTTGGCGGGTTTCCACGAGGAGATGCAGCCGACGCCGCGCTTCGTCATCGACGGCTATCTGCCGGCCTTCATCGCCACTTGGGCGAGCAAGCCGGGGGCTTGAACGCCGCTTGTGGCCGGCTTCAGTTGCGGCGCAGCTGGCAGGCCAGGCTGCGCGGCACCAGCAGTTTTTGCTCGTTCAGGATGTCGCTGCCGGGGAAGTAGCGGATTTCCCGGACATCGTCGTCCTCGCGCAGCAGGGTGATGTTCTTGGCGGCGGGGATGTTGACGACGATCTGGCCGGCTTGGTGGCAAACGATGTTATAGGCGTTGAAATCGCTGTCGCTCAGGTGTTCGCTGCTTTGGCGCGGCGGGCGGGACCCGCGGTAGTCGTCGCGGCCGTCCGCCTGGCTGACGGCGGGCAGGGCGAGTAGGGCGGCAAGCGCCAGGGGAATCAGGCAACGGATCATGGCGCGGCTCTGGTAGCTAGTGAAGGGCCTCATCATAGAGGCGGCGCCGACGGCTTGTACAGCCCGCCGGAGTTTATCCGGCGGGCTGCAGGCGGCTGTTCAGATAGCGTTCGCCGCGGCGGCGCAGCGGCGGCGGCGCCAGCTTCAGCCATTGGTTGAAATGCAGGCCCAGCAAGGTGTTGTTGCCGGTTTCTTCCTGCAGGGCGATGGCCAGGTTGTCGTAGACCGGGTCGTCGTCGTGGAGGTCGTCGGCGCTGGCTTGGGAGAAGCTGTCGGCGTCCGCGTTCCAGCGGCAGTCCGCGCCCAGTCGCAGGCCGTAGCCGCGCGGCAGGCCGGAGGCGAGCAGGCGCGCGTATTGGCGCTCGAAGCCGTCGGGATCGAACAGATAGCTGTCGCTGTGCAGCCAGCGGCCGTCCAGCCGCGCTTGCACCAGGCCGTGGAACAGGTGTTCCGGCAGGCACAGGTAGACCGGAGCGGGCACGGCGTGGCGTAGGATGCGCTTGTCCAGCCGCACGAAGCGCAGCCGCGCCGGGATGCCGGCCGTTGTCAGCAGCGCGCGCAGCAGGTCGCCCTGGGCGTTGCAATGGCCGCGTCCCAAGGCCAGGGTGCGTTCCGGCGTGACGGTTTCAAACTGGCTGGTGAAGCCGAAGCGCACATGGCCGCGAACGAAGTCGTGCAAGGCGCGGCAGTAGTCGCGGTCGTTGTCGGGGGAGGCGTCGCTTTGCACCTGGCGCAGGGCTTCGCTCAGGCTCAGCCAGGCGCGAGGCGCTGGGCGGACGGGGTCGGACTGGTGGCTTGGGTGCATGGAATGCTCTATCGGCCGAGGTTAGTCATATTGAATATTCAGAGCTGAAGATTGTCAATGCACAGTTTGATGACGGCGGGGCGGAAAAGCCGCCAGCCCGGAAAATGGGCCGGCGGCGAGGCCTGGGCTTAAGAATCTGTTCAAATTCAGCTGCGTGTCGTGAGACGTGACACGGAGAGTACCGCTTCGAAACGCTCATGTACCGTGTGTACACTCCGCTTTCTCAACTGTTTTCGCCTTGTCTCGCCTTAGCTCGAGAGATCGTAAACAGGTTCTAAGCGCCCATCAGACGTGCAGCAGCAGGAAGCGACGCTCCCACGGGCTGATCACGTCGAAGTACTCCCGGTACTCGGCTTCCTTGATGGCGCTGTAGGTGCGGATGAAGTGTTCGCCGAACAGATTGGTCAGCGGTTCGCACTTGAGCAGCATGTCGATGGCGTCGTCCAGGTGGCGCGGAAGTTGGTGAGGCTGCTCGTAGGCGCTGCCGGTCAGCGGGTCGGACGGCATCAGGCCCTGTTTCATGCCCAGATAACCGCAAGCCAGGCTGGCGGCGATGGCCAGATAGGGGTTGACGTCCACGCCGGCCAGGCGGTTTTCCACCCGCCGCGCCTGCGGGTCCGAGTGCGGCACGCGCAGGCCGCAGGTGCGGTTGTCGTAGCCCCAGGACAGGTTGATCGGCGCCGAGGTGTAGCGGCTTAGCCGGCGGTAGGAGTTCACATAGGGCGCGAAGAAGGGCATTGCCGGCGGCAGATAGTTTTGCAGGCCGCCGATGAAATGGAAGAATTTCTGCGAGGGCTGGCCGTCCTTCAGGCTGAAGATGTTCTTGCCGCTGTCCCTGTCCACCACGCTCTGGTGCAGGTGCATGGCGCTGCCGGGCTGGCCCTGCATCGGCTTGGCCATGAAAGTGGCGTACATATTGTTGCGGATCGCCACTTCGCGCACGGTGCGTTTGAACAGGAAGACCTGGTCCGCCAGCGCCAGCGGGTCGCCGTGGTCCAGATTGATTTCCATCTGGGCGGTGCCCATTTCGTGGATCAGGGTGTCCAGCGCCAGGCCCTGGGCTTCGCACCAGTCGTACATCACGTCGAAGATGCCGTCGTATTCGTTGACGGCATCGATGGAGAAGCTCTGCATGCCGGCTTCGGTGCGTTTGGTGCGGCCTACCGGCGGGCGCAGCGGGATGTCTTCGTCCGGCTGGATCTCCACCAGGTAGAACTCCATTTCCGGCGCCACCACGGCTTTGAGGCCTTCGTCTTCGTACAGCTTGAGGATGCGCTTGAGCACGTTGCGCGGCGCCAGGTCCACCGGGCTGCCGTCGAAAAAGGCGCAATCGTGGATGATCTGGGCGGTGGGCTCCAGGTTCCACGGCACCGGGCGCAGGGTGCTGGCGTCCGGGATCAGCCGCATGTCGGGGTCGGCGAGGGAGGTGAAGTCCTGGTCCGGGTAGTCCCCGGTCACGGTCATGGACAGCACGGCCTCCGGCAGGCGCAAGCCTTCGGCCGGATTGTATTTATGGCGCGGCACGATTTTGCCGCGGGCCAGCCCGGTCATGTCCGGGATCAGGCATTCCACTTCGGTGATGCGATTGTCGTCCAACCATTTGTTGATTTGTTCTGCGTTATTCATAAACCCTCTGTTGTCATGTGTGCGCGCCCGAGCTGCTGTCGCGCTGGGCGTCGTGCCTCAGCGTATGCGGCCGCTGCGCTTGTACTAAAAATAATCTACGGTCCAGTGTGCGGCAGCCGGGGCTGCGCGGGCAGGCGGGACGGGGCTGGAATCGGGCCCATTGATGGATCGGCAATCCGGGTGCTCCTCTCAGGTTTGGTTATACGGCGCAATGCCGCTTCAAATGGCATTGATCGTTTTTGGTTAGAAATGTTCAATATTTTGAACGAATGCATGCTAGTCCCGGCGCGTGGACATTCGCAATGATTATTGACGGGATGTCGGTCAGTTGTTGGTTTGCGGCAACAGGGAAATCTGACAAGGGGACTGTTAAGACTTCTTTATGAGTATTAGAATTAGACGATATGGAAAACGATACCGAACAGATAAAACCCGCTTCAGATTCCAACTCTCCATCGCCGAAACCGCGCCGCCGCTGGCTGCGCTGGGCGGCGGTTCCCATTGTGTTGCTGGGCCTGCTCTGGGGATTCCTGGGCTGGCTGGCGCCGGGCATGATCAGCGACGCGGCCGCCAAATGGGCGCAGGGCATAGGCCGCACGCTGAGCATGGGCGAGGTGAAGATCACGCCTTGGGACATGTCCCTGGAGGTGAGGGATCTCAAGCTGAGCGAGGGCGACGGCCGGCCGCTGTTCGCGGTGAAGCGGGCGTATCTGAACCTGGACCCGTCCATGCTGTTGATCGGCCGCTGGCAGGTGCAGGAGTTTTCCCTGGACGAACCACGGCTGGCCTTGGCGCGCAACCGCGCCGGTCAGTGGAACTGGGCACGCTTCGTCGCCGACGCCGCCGGGCCGGCCAAGCCCGAAGGCGGCTCGGACAAGCTGCCGCGGCTCTTGATCAAGGCCTTGAACATCCGCAAGGGCCAGGCGCAGCTGTCCGACCGGCTGGGCGGCGACGAGCGCTTTACCATGGTGCCGCTGAATCTGTCGCTGGTGGACCTGTCCACGCTGCCGGAAAACGGCAGTTACACGATGCAGGCCGCTTTGACCGACGGTACTCGCTTCAACTGGAAGGGCAGCATCAATCTGCAACCGCTGAAGTCCGACGGCGAGGCGCAGATGGCGGAACTGCCGCTGGCCTCGGTCTGGCCTTATGTGCAGCCGCATTTCAACACCGCCGCGCCGGAAGGGCGCTTGTCGGTGTCGGCGCGCTACCATTTTGAGATGTCCGGCAAAACGCCGGAACTGACGGTGTCGCCGTTCCGCGCCAGTCTGCTGCGCTTCGCGTTGAAAGCGCCGGGCGGCCGCAGCGAACTGACGATTCCGGAAGTCCGCGTCGAAGGCGGCGCGCTGGACTTGGCGCGTTCAATGTTGAAAGTGCAGTCCATCGAACTGGACCAGGGCCTGGCGATAGCCGGGCGGGACCGCGACGGAACGGTGGATTGGCAGAAGGCGATTCCGGCCGCGCCGGCCGTCGCCAAGCCTCAGCCGGCGGAAGCGCCGCTGCCGTGGTTGGTGAACATCGAGGCGATCAAGTTGCGCAACTGGCGCCTGAGCTATGCCGACCAGGGTTTTCGCCAGCCCTTGGCGCTGGAGGCCCAGTTGCCGCTGTTGTCCGGCCGCTTCGCCTTGTCGCCGGACCATGGCTTCGCGCTGACGGGCATGCTGGCGCGGTTGGACGAGCTGAAGCTGGGCGCGCAAGGCGCGGCACCGGTTTTGAGCCTCGCCAGCGCAGAACTGGCGTCCAGCCAGTTATTGCAACAAGGCCGCCGCATCGAGCCGGGCAAGCTGACGCTGAGCGGCCTTGAGGCCAAGGTGGAGCGCGACCGCGCCGGCCAGATCAATCTGGCCCGCTTGTTCGAGTCCGCCGGCCGTTCCAAACCGACCCCCGCGCCGGCGCGCCCCCAGGGGGAGGCGGCGCCGGCCTGGAAGTTCTCTTATCCGGAAATGGAACTGCGGGACAGCCAACTGAGCTGGACCGACCGCGGCCTGCCCAAACCGGTGAGCGTGGCCTTGTCCGGCCTGGGCGGCACGGTGGCGGTGGACGACGGCCAGCGGCTGGCGGTAGACCTGGCCGGCAAGCTCAACGGCGGCAAGCTGGCGGCCAAGGCCGATATCGACGCCGCCGCCGGCGCGTTCAAGGGCAAGCTACGCGCCGACGGAGTGCAGCTGGCGCCGTTGGCGCCGTACGCCTTGAGCGGCACGCCGCTGCGCTTCGGCGGCGGCGCGCTGTCGGTGGATCTGAATCTGGATGTCGGCGCGCGCGGCTGGCGCGTCGGCGGCTCAGCGGGCGTGGCGCGGCTGGCGGTGTATGAGCCGGGCGAGAAATTGCCCTTGTTGGGCTGGCGCGATCTGCAAGTGCGCGGCCTCAGCGCTCAGGGCATGCCGCTGAAAGTGGCGATCAACGATGTTCGGCTGCAAGGGCCGGCGGCGCGGCTGGTGTTGGACGACAAGCGCGAGCTCAACCTCAAGCGCCTGTTCGCCGGCCAGGGCGGCAAGCCGGCCGCACCTAAGGCCAAGGCGTCGCCGTTGCCCCAGGTGGAGGTGAAGTCTATTCATGTGCAGGGCGGCCGGGTGCAGTTCGCCGACCACGGCATGAAGCCGGACTTCGCCTCCGACATGCATAATCTGCGGGGCTCGATCCAGAACCTCTCCACCCGCGCCCAGCAGCGCGGCAATATCACGCTGGACGGCGATGTGGATCAGTTTGGCGACGTCAAGGTGCGCGGCGCGCTGTCGCCGCTGGCGCCCACCGACAACACCGACATCACCCTGGCTTTCCGCAATATCTCCATGGGCACGCTGAACCCGTATTCGATGAACTTCGCCGGCTGGCAGGTCAAGGACGGCCGCTTGTCGGTGGACCTGCGCTATCTGCTGGAGCAGCGCCAGCTCAAGGGCGAGAACCGGGTGGTGATCGATTCCCTGCAACTGGGCGACGAGCTGCCGGACAGTGAATACAAGGGCCCGCGGCTGCCGCTGCGGCTGGCGGTGGCCATTCTGGAGGACAGCGACAAACGCATCGATCTGGACTTGCCGGTGGCCGGCAGCCTGGACGATCCGCAGTTCAGCTACGGCAAGGTCATCTGGAAAGCCATCGTCAACGTGGTGACCAAGGTGGTGACCGCGCCGTTCCGCGCGCTGGGCGCCTTGCTGGGCGGCGAGGGCTTCGACGATATCCGCTTCGTGGCCGGCGAGGCCAATGTGACGCCGCCGGAGCGCGAGAAGCTGGTCAAAGTGGCCGGGCTGATGGTGAAGCGGCCCAAGCTGATGCTGTCCATCAGCGGCGGTTACAACACCGACGCGGACCGCAAGGAAATGGCGCGCGCGCAAACCGATCTGGCCATCTTCGCCGCCGCCGGCCATCAGTTGGGCGCCGGCGAGCCGCTGCCGCTGCCGGACATGCAGGACGGCGAAATCCTGTCCGCGGTCAAATCGGTGTACGGCAAGCAGATCGGCCGCTTCAAGCTGCTGGGCCACACGCTGAAGCCGGGCGGGCCGTCCGGCGCGGCCCTGGGCAAGCTGCTGCGCGACGAGTTGATCGCCGCGCAGAGCATCACCGACGCCAACCTGCAGCAACTGGCCAAGCAACGCGCCGCCAACGCGCGCGCGGCTATGATCAAGACCGATCCGGCTCTGCAGGAGCGCATCCAACTGGGCGAGCCGGTCAAGGTCTCCGCCGGTCGCGACGGGGTGCCGCTGGAGGTGAAACTGAAGACGCCGTGAGGCGGCCGCCGCGCGTCGTGTTTTTGCCCATGACGATAGGGAAAAGCGACGATGGGGTGGAATAGCGCTTGATATGTGTCAACGAACGGCGTAACTACATATAGTGTAATACGCCGTTTTTCTTTTCCAGATGTTGCGTATCGGACGTGTTGAAACCTTTTGCGGCCCACACAGTCCATTGCATGCTGGAAGGGGGCCGCCCTGGCCGCCGCAGGCCGCAATTCAAGAGGAACCGGGAACCATGAAGCAGGAAAACATCGCCGCCATGACCGAGCAGGACATCTCCCGCGAGGTATTGCTGGAAAAATACGCCAAGAACGGCGAACACAGCGTGAGCGAAGTGCGCCTGCGCGTGGCCAAGGCGCTGGCGGCGCTGGAAAGCGACCCGGCGCGTTTCGAGCCGCTGTTCTATCAAACGCTGGAAAACGGCTTTATTCCCGGCGGCCGCATCAATTCCGCCGCCGGCACCGATTTGCGCGCCACCTTGATCAATTGCTTCGTGCAGCCGGTGGGCGATTCGGTGTCCGAAACCGAAAACGGCAAGGTGGGCATTTACGAGGCGCTGCTGCAGGCCGCGGAAACCATGCGCCGCGGCGGCGGCGTCGGCTACAACTTCTCGCGCATCCGTCCCAAGGGCGCGCGAGTCAAGGGCACCAACAGCCGCGCGTCCGGCCCGGTGTCCTATATGCGGGTGTTCGACCGCAGCTGCGAGACGGTGGAATCCGCCGGCGCGCGCCGCGGCGCGCAGATGGGAGTGCTGGACATTTCTCACCCGGACGTGGAGGACTTCATCCACGCCAAGGACCAGGGCGATCTGCGCAATTTCAATATCTCGGTGGGGGTGTCCGACGACTTCATGCGCGCGGTGGAAGCGGACGTCGCCTGGGAGCTGACCCATGCGGTGGAACCCTCGTCCGACGCCTTCCCCGGCAGTTACCAGCGCGAGGACGGCCTGTGGGTCTACCGCGCCGTGCCGGCGCGCGAACTGTGGCGGCAGATCATGGCCTCCACCTACGACCACGCCGAGCCGGGCGTGCTGTTCATGACCCGCATCAACCAGGACAACAATCTGTCCTACTGCGAGGTGATCGAGTCCACCAACCCCTGCGGCGAACAGCCGCTGCCGGACTACGGCTGCTGCGATCTGGGTTCCATCAATCTGTGCCGCCACGTGCGTCAGCCCTTTGGGGACAAGCCCAGCTTCGACTTCAAGAGCTTCGAGAAAGTGGTGCGCATGTCGGTGCGCATGCTGGACAATGTGTTGGATCTGACGGTGTGGCCGCTGGAGGAACAGCAGCGCGAGGCGCAGGCCAAGCGGCGCGTCGGCCTGGGCTTCACCGGCCTGGGCGACGCGCTGATCATGCTGAAAATACGCTATGACAGCGAGGAGGGCCGCCGCTTCGCCAGCCGCATATCCGAGGCGATGCGCGACGCCGCCTACGACGCTTCGGTGGATCTCGCCATCGAGAAAGGCGGTTTCCCGCTGTTCGACGCCGACGCCTACCTGGCCGCGCCGCATTGCGCCAGCCGGCTGCCGGAGGCGATCAAGGCGCGCATCCGCAAGCACGGCATCCGCAACTCGCACCTATTGTCCATCGCGCCCACCGGCACCATTTCGCTGGCCTTCGCCGACAATGCCTCCAACGGCATCGAACCGCCGTTCTCCTGGTTCTACACCCGCAAGAAGCGCATGGCCGACGGCAGCCAGCAGGAATACCTGGTGGAAGACCACGCCTACCGTGTTTACCGGATGCAGGGCGGGGACACCAACGCCTTGCCGGAGTATTTCGTCTCCGCGCTGGAAATGAGCGCGCTGGACCATATGCGCATGGTGGCGGCGGTGGCGCCCTATATCGACACCGCCATTTCCAAGACGGTGAACGTGCCCGGCGATTACCCCTTCGACGATTTCGAAAGCCTGTACCTGGAAGCCTGGCGCGCCGGCCTGAAGGGCATCACCACCTACCGGCCCAATAGCGTGCTGGGTTCGGTGTTGTCGGTGGAGCCGGCCAAGCCCAGCGCCGCCACGCCGCAGGACCTGTCCGGCAACGGCGACGGCGATCCGGACCGCCGCGTGGTGCTCAATACCGCGCCGACACCGGCGCTGTCCAGCCTGAAATGGCCGAACCGGCCCAAGCTGAAGGAAGGCAACCCGTCGTGGACATTCATGGTGGAAGGCGACGCCGGCGATTTCGCCGTAGTGGTGGGCCATGTGGAGAACGGCCGGGTGTCGCCGTTTGAATGCTGGGTCAACGCCACCGAGGAACAGCGCGGCCTGGGCGCGGTGGCCAAAACCCTGTCCATGGACATGCGCTGCCGCGACCACGGGTGGCTGGCGGCCAAGCTGGACGCGCTGTCGCATACCAACGGCGACAAACGCTATGTGTTCGATCTGGGCGAGCGCACCGTCTACGCCACCTCGGCCTCGGCGGCCCTGGGCAAGGTGGTGCGCCACCGCGTCGAGCAGTTGGGCGCGCTGCCGGCGGATCAAAACGAGCCGACGCCGGTAATGGACGCGCTGTTCGCGCGCAAGGAGCCCAAGTCCGGCACCGACGGCACCATGAGTTGGTCGGTAGACGTCAGCAACCCGCAAACCGGCGACGACTTCGTGCTCTTCATCAAGGAGCTGGTGCTGCCCAACGGCCAGCGCCGGCCGTATTCCATGTGGCTGGCTGGCGCCTACCCGCGCGAACTGGACGGCCTGTGCAAGATGCTGAGCCTGGACATGCGGGTGATAGACCCGGCCTGGATCGGCCTCAAGCTGCGCAAGCTGCTGAGCTACGCCGAGCCGCAGGGCGATTTCTTCGCCCGCATCCCCGGCGTGGAGAAGTCGCAGAGCTGGCCGTCCACGGTTGCTTACCTGGCGCAGTTGATCATCCACCGCTACGCGATGCTGGGGGTGCTGACCGAGGAGGGCGTGCCGCTGGAAGAGATGGGGGTGATGGTGCCGGAGCAGAGCGATCTGTTCAGCCCGGAAGCCAGCTCCGCCTTGAAACAGGTGCCGGGCAAGCCCTGCCCGGAGTGCGGCAACCACGCCTTGATCAAGAAGGACGGTTGCGAGTTTTGCACCGCCTGCGGTCATGTCGGCGCTTGCGGTTGAGCTTTAGACGGGTTGGCTAATGCAATGGCCCCGGCAAATGCCGGGGCCATTGTCGTTTGGAGCAAGCGTCAATACAGCCCGTGTTGAACCGCCTTGCTGCGGCACTGCACATAGGGCAGGCCGTTGGGTTTGCCCGGGAAGGAATAGCTTTCCCCCACCTTGCTCAACATCGCCGCGCTGCTGCCCTTGCGCTGGGTTTTCTTGATCGCGGCCTTGATGGCGGCGTCGTCGCCGTCGACGAACAGCGCCAGGAAGCCGCCGTCCGCCTCGGACAGCTGCACCGAGCGTATCGGCAGACCGCCGTAGTCATAGCCTCCTTGCAAGGCCAGCTCGTGTTCCCATATCTGATTGGGCGTGGTGCCGGCGGCGGCGGCCAGCAGTTTGGCGACGCCGTTGTCGCTGAGGTTGAGATTGTGGCAGCTCAGCTGCGCCGCCAAGGCCTTGTTCTTGCCGCCGCCGGCCTGGGCGCCGCCGGCCGCTTTGCTCAGACGATAAACGCCGTCGAAGGGCACATCGCCGAAGGCGCTGGCGCACCGCTCCATCTGCACTTGCACCGCGGAGGTCTGGGGCAGGACGTTCATCGTGCAGATGCCTTCGCTATAGCGCCACTGTCCGCCGTTGGCCTGCAACTGTCCGCTGCCGGAGCCGGAGCGCAGTTGGCCGGGTTTGCCTTTTTGCATGACTTCCAGTTCGAACTTGCCGTTGGGGCGTATGGTCAGCGTGCGCTCGAACTGTTTGTCGGAGCCGTCGTAGACGCCGGGAGCCATCGGGGCGGCGGCGCCGTCCGCGGCGGGATCTTTTTGCAGCGCCTTCTTGATGCCGTCCTTGAGAATGGCGCCCAGGTCGAAGGTTTCGGCGTGGGCCGCCAGCGGCAGCGCCGCGGCCAGCGCCAGCGCGGCGGCGAAGTGTTTGCGGTTTGCATTGGTCATGAAAGAGGCCGTTTAAGTGGCGTTGCGATGAAATGAGGTGCCGGCGTATGCCTTGATTATTTAAATTTATCAGGACATTAGCATGCCGATTCACCGAAAACAACTTGGCGGGGGCGTGATAAAAACCAAGAAGCGGACAAACTGGCCTAAGAGCCTGTTCATAGTCTCGCGCCTATCGGCGCGCGCCCGGCAAGTCCGTATCCAGGGGATGGGCTTGGCGGGCGCGGTTTGCGGCGGCGCGCGATGGCGCGCCGGGAAGGGGGGCGCTTAGGCCAGGTCGGTAATCACCAGCATGGCGATGTTGAAGTAAATCACCAGACCGGTGCCGTCGATGAAGGTGGCGATGAAAGGCGCCGACACCACGGCCGGGTCGATGCGCATTTTCTTCAGCAACATCGGAATAATGGAGGAGACGATGGCGCTCCAGATGGTGATGGCGATCAGCGTCAGACACACCACCAAGGCCACTTCGTCGCCCACGCCTAGCATCCAGGCCCGTATCCAGGCCACGACGCCGATGGCCAGCGCAATCATGAAGGACGTGGTCACCTCTTTGCGCAATACCGTGCCGATGTTGCGGAGGCTGACTTCGCCCATCGCCATCGCTCGCACCAGGGTGGAGGTGATCTGGGTGCCGCTGTTGCCGCCGGTGCCGATCAGCAGCGGGATGAAGAAGGCCAGCGCGATGGCGGCTTCCAGCTGCTCTTCAAACACTTGCAGAATGGTGCTGGTGTAGGCTTCCGCGAAGAACAGCAGCAGCAGCCAGGGCAGGCGTTTTTTCCACAAGCTCCACGGGGAGCTTTCCAGGTAGGAAGTTTCCAGCGGCAGGCTGGCGCCCTGGCGTTGAGCGTCGTCGGTGCCTTCGTCGCGGATCAGCGCGGCGATTTCCTTTTCGTACAGGGCGCCCAGCAGTTTGCCGCCGCTGACAACCGGCGCGAGATCCACGCCCTTGTCTATCAGTTCCGGCACGATGTCGCGGCGCTGTTGGTTAGGCTCGACGACAAAGGAGGTGGGGCCCATCAGCGCGGAAACCGGCAGAGTCAGGTCCGTTTCGGTCAGCAGGCGCTTGACCGAGAGTTGACCATGCAGGAAACGACTGCCGTCGATGACGAAAATCTGGGCGGGAATGTCTTCGTCGCGCAGCTGTTTGAGCATGTGCTCGCGAGCTTCGCTGACTTTCATGTCGCGGCTGAGGGTGATCAGCGAGTCGCTCATGTAGGAGGCGACGGTTTCTTTCAGATTGACTTCGTTTGCCTGAGCGGTAGGCAGAGTGATGCTTGCAAAAGACATTTTGAGGTATTCCCCGTTAGCTGTTTTATAACCACAAACAGTTGTCGCAATGGGGGCGTAAACCAGAAGAGAGAGTGCAGAAAAGCTATCTCCGCGTCTAAGTTTTGGCACTATGCAACGTATCCCGACTGCATGCGGGAAGTCACTTTGGGCTATACCTTAATCCGATAAAGCCTGTCCTAACCTTGGGCGTCTCTCGACGTCGTCAGATCAGTGACCTGTGTTTGCATAGGAGCCTCGCCGAACGAGACACTGCATCTGAGAACCGCTGATCTTTGTCCGGAGGCCGTGTTGCGGCTTGGGCTGGATCATGTGTGCGGTCCTGAATGGAAGGCCGGGCTTGTGGCCGGGCGGTTCCGGCGCCGGACTCGACGCCGCTCTAGCGGCGGTGCGTCGCGTTGGGCGCGGTTTTACTGGACGATCACCTCCTTGTTTTGTTTGGACTACGGTTTAGAACCTGTTCAATGTCTGCCGTGCTTCAACGCTGTATCGCGCGACGCGCAGCAGATCGTAAACAGGTTCTTAGGGAGCGCGGGCGGGCGGCGTGCGCCGCCTGCCAGCGCCGTCTTCGTCGCGACGGGTGTCATGGTGCAGTGCAGTAGAGTCGCGACGAATAACGGTTATGAAAGAATGGGTATCAAGTAGTTCCGTAATTTTTCACAGTTTGTGTAATAAAACTCGTTTGCATGGAAAATTTCCGCAAACATGCCATGCGGCCGAATGATTGATGCCAATCACATGTGTTTTTCGAATTGGCTGACCAGGCGGCGCAGATCGCTGGCGGTGGTGTGCAGCTTCTGCGCCACTTGCAGGGTGGCGGCGATGCTGTGGCTGTTCTGTTCGGTCAGCGTGCTCATGGTTTCCATGCTCTGAGCCACCTCGGTGGAGGCGGATGATTGCTGTTGCAGCATATTGGCGACGCTGGAGGACGATTCCGCCACTTTCTCGTTGGCGTTGCGGATTGCTTCCAGCCCCTGGGCGGCGGCTTGTATGGTTTCCTCCGCGGTATGGACTTTGTTTACCGCGGCCTTCACTTCCTCCAGCGCCTCCTGGGAGCGTTCGCGCAGGAAGGACACCGATTGCTCTATCTCCAGCGTGTTGCCGGCGGTGCGTTCCGCCAACTTGCGCACTTCGTCGGCCACCACGGCGAAACCGCGGCCTTGTTCGCCGGCGCGGGCCGCTTCTATCGCCGCGTTCAAGGCCAATAGATTGGTCTGGTTGGCGATGTCCTTGATCACGCCGGTGACGGTGTTGATCGACTCCACCGATTGCTCCAGTTTGATGATGATGTCGCGGGTGCAGGACACCTCGCTGACCACGGCCTGAGCCGCCTGACGGGTGTCGCTCATCTGGGCTTCGCCCTGGCTGGCCAGTTCGGTCGCCTGGTCGGCGAACTCGGCTCCGGTGCGGGTGGACTGCGAAATTTCGTTTACCGACACGGACAGCTGCTGCAAGGCGGCGGCCACCCGGGTGATGCCTTCCAAGGTGGTTTCGCCGCGGGCGTTCAACGATTCGGCTTCGGCGTGGGTGGCGGTGGCGGCCTCGCTGACGTCTTCCGCACCGGCGACGACATCGGCGAGAATGGCGCGCAAATGGATGCGCAGGGTTTCCATCTCTTCCAGCACCGCGCGGGGTTCGCGCGAGCCGGAGGCCGGTATCTGGGCGCTGAAGTCGCCCTCGGCCAGCCGCATCAACGCGCGCCGCGCCGCGTCTATCGGTCGCGCCAGCCAAAGCCCGGCCAGATAAGAGGCGGCCAAGGCCCATGTCGCCGCCAGCGCCAGCAGCGTCAGGCGCAAGAGGCCGTCGCTAGCCGCGCCGCTCAGGATTAGCGCCGCGGCGGGCAATTGCGCGCACAGCAAAAGCCAGGCCGTTGCCGGCGGGGCGGCGTGGCGGGTTTCCGGAAACGCTTGGCGGCGCTCGCGGACACTGGCGTAAAGCTGTTCTGCGTCGGCGGTCTGCTGTTTGGACGGCGCGCTGCGCACCGACATATAACCCACCGGCCGGCCGCCTTCGCAGATCGGCGTGACGTAGGCTTCCACCCAGTAGAAATGCCCTTGCTTCGTGCGATTCTTGACCAGCCCCTTCCATGGGCGGCCCGACTTGATGGTGGTCCATAGGTCGTCGAAGGCGGCTTGCGGCATGTCCGGGTGGCGCACGATATTGTGCGGCTGCCCAATCAGCTCTTCTTCGCTGAAACCGCTAATGTCGATGAAGGCGCGATTGGCGTAAGTGATCTGGCCCTTTAGATCGGTCTTGGTGACGATGGGGCGGTGAGGCAACAAGAACACCTCGGTGCCATCCACGGGAAGATTGCTTCTCATTGCCGGACCTCCTGCTTGACGTTGTCGGAAAACGACGCGGGAGGCGGATCGGCGCGGCGGTCCGCCGGCGGCGCCGGTGGCGATCATTCAATTCGGGTCAATCCGGGCGAAGTTTGTTGTTTGCCGCGCTATTTGATTGATTGAGATGAAGTTTCGCCTTGGCGGCTCCCAATGGAGATATAGAACAAAAGTGCAGCGCCATGCGGCAAAGTTTGATGCGTTTTTGGTAAAAGTAAAAATCCATGGCTGAAAATTTCCAGGCAAATTCAGCATCTTCCTATTTCTTTCGTTTGAGCCGGCTGAGGAGAATAGCGCTCCAACTGGGACAGAGAACATGCCATGGAATCTATAATCTCCAAACCCGGCCCGGCGCCGATGCGGGTCTTGATCGTGGACGATCATGATGTGCAGCGCTGCGCCCTGAGCCAGGCTTTGCGCCAAGTGGGAATCGAGCGCATCGATGAGGCGCGCGACGGCGCTGGCGCGCTCGAACAGCTCAAGCGGCATCGCTATGATTTGATGATTAGCGATCTCAACATGCCGGGAATGGACGGCATCCTGCTGTTGCGCCATCTGGCCGGCTTGCAAGCGGTGCCGCCCATCGTGTTCAACAGTTCGCTGTCCAAGGACATGTTGATGGGCGCTTATCGCGTGGCGGCGTTTCACAATCTGCCGGTGATAGGCAGCTTGAACACGCCTTTGTCCATGGAACAGTTATGCAAGTTGTGGCAGACGGTTGCGCGGCGGCCGGCGTGGGATGGCGCTACGTCGGGGTTTGACCGGCAGGAGTTGGAGCGGGCGCTGCGGCGTGGAGAAATCC
This sequence comes from Chromobacterium fluminis, assembly GCF_011602385.1. Lineage (NCBI taxonomy): Bacteria > Pseudomonadati > Pseudomonadota > Betaproteobacteria > Neisseriales > Chromobacteriaceae > Chromobacterium > Chromobacterium fluminis. The sequence goes on from NZ_JAAOMA010000039.1 coordinate 30,935, forward strand.
TGCCCTGGTATCAGCCGCAGGCGGATCCGGGTTTGTTGAGAGTGATGGGGGTGGAGGCGCTGGCGCGCTGGCATCATCCCGAGTTGGGCTTGCTGGAGCCGTCTGCGTTTTTGCCCGGCCTCGAGCATTACGGCCTGGACGAGGACTTGTTCTTCTCCATCTTCCGCTCTGCGGCGGAGGATTATCGCCGTTGGAGCGGACAAGTGGCCTTGTCCGGTTTGAGGGTCTCGATCAACCTCACCGCCAGCCAGTTTTGTAACCCTGAACTACCGTCCAGCCTGGCTGAAGCGGCGGAAGAGTTGGGCATGGCCCCGGCCCTGCTGACGCTGGAGCTGACTGAAACCCAGCGGCTCAAAAACATTTATCAGGCGCTGGAAAACGTGATACGGCTGCGCATGGCCGGTTTTCGCGTCTCCTTGGACGATGTGGGCTGCGGTTACAACGGTTTGGAATACCTGCGCGAGCTGCCGGTCAGCGCGATCAAGATAGACCGCGCGCTGGTGGCCGGCGCCGCCGGCGACAGCGTGGCGAGGGAGATCCTCGAGTCCACCATCAGGCTGGCCAAGGACCGCAATATCCAAGTGGTGGCGGAAGGCATCGGCGAAGAGACGGATTTGCAATTGATGCTGCGCCTGGGAGTGGATTACGTACAAGGCTATTTGCTGGGCTGGCCGATGCCGGCCGACGAAGTGCCGGAGTATTTGCGTCGGCGCGGACAGGGCTAGTTCAGAGGGTCAACCCGGTTTGCCGTCGGCTCGCCGTCGCCAGTAGCTGGGCATGAAAGCGCGGCCCCAGGCCGCCAGCGTCAACAGCCAGCCTATGGCTGCCGCGCCGTACAGCCAGCCGGACCAGACGCCGGGCAGCATTTCAGTGGCCACCCGGGTCAGCGCCAACCAGTGCGCGGCCAGGTAGAGCCGCCACAAACCGGGACCGGCTTGCAAAGGCTGGCCGGAGTGGCCCAGCGTTACTCGCGACACAAAGGCGATCATCATGGTCAGGAAGAAGCCGACGGTGACGGCGTGCAGCGCCGCCAGCGCCAGGCGCGGGGAAGCCAGCCAGCCGTTGAGCGCGTACAGGCCGAAACCGATTGGCAGCCAGGCGAAAGCCAGATGCAACATGCCCAGCAGCCGCACCCGCAGCGCCGCCGCCAGCCGCCAGCGCCAGCAGACATAGGCGAGCAGTGCGGCCAGCGCCGCGTCCAGCGGCCAACTGGGCAGGCCGAAACCGTCCAGCAGGCCATGGCCCAGCGAGCCGGTCAGCATGGCGGCCAGCAGCCAGCCCGGCCGCCAGGGCTGATACTGGGGCAGCGCGTTGGCTGAAAAGAAGGGCAGCATGCGGTGGCAGACGGTTAGGAACACCGGCAAGAGAAAGCCCCACAAGGCCAGATTGCGCATCCACAGCCAGGCCTGGCCGTCCTGAAAGATCAGCCAGTAAGCGCCGGCCAGCAGCGCCAGCACGCCGCAGAACAGGGCGGCCAGCACCGCGCAGGCGTGGCGGCGGTCCGGCTGCGGGCTGGCCAGCAGCAGGCAGGCGAAAGTCAGCGCCAAGCCGCTGAAGCCCAGTGTGTACAAGGCGTGCCCGGTTAGCGTCCAGGCCATGCCTCGCCACAGTCCGGCCAGCCACAGCAGCAGCCCGCCGACCATCAGCGCCGGCACGCCGACGAAGACGATGCGGCCGGGCGGCTCCACGCCCAGCCAGCGCGGGCCGGCGGTGAATAGAAAGCCGGTCATGAACAGCGGGAAGAAACCGAACAGCATCAGGAAGCCGTGGGCAAGCGAAGAGGGCACCGCCAGCGCGGCGTGGACGCCGAGCAAGCGGCTAGTCAGCTCGGCGCTCCAGGCTGCCAGCAGCAGAATGGCGAACAGCATGCCGGGCAGAAAGGCGGCGCGATGCGGCGCCTGAGCCAGCATCGCCGCGGGGTGGGGGTGTTTCATCGCGGACTCGGAAAAGGGGTGGGCGCCTCAGTATCGCCGCGCCGGGGCCGGCGCGGACATGATTTGGATCAAGGCTTTCCGGGGCTTAAGCGCGTTGCTGCAGGAGTTCCGACACGTCGCGCACCACTTGCACCACTTCCTTGGCGCCGGCGCGGATCTCGGCGATGGAATCGCGGGCCTGCTCGGACAGCTGCAGGCTGGTGTCGGCCAGGCCGCGCACCTGCTGCATGGAGGTGATGGCGGACTTGGAGTCTTCCTGGATGCTGCGCACGATGCCGGAGATCTCGCCGGTGGATTGGCTGGTGCGCTCGGCCAGCTTGCGCACTTCGTCCGCCACCACGGCGAAGCCGCGACCCATCTCGCCGGCGCGCGCGGCCTCAATCGCCGCGTTCAAGGCCAAGAGATTGGTCTGGTCGGCGATCTCGCTGATGGTGCTGATGATGGTGCCGATCTGACCGGAGCTGTCGCCCAGCTTGGTGATGATGATGGAGGAGCTTTCCACGCTGGACGCCACCTTGGTGATTTCGCTGGCGGCCTGTTCCAACACCGCGCTGCCCTTGACCGACAGTTGCTCGGTATTGACCGAGACGTCCACCGCCGATTGGGCGTTCTCCGCCTGGGCTTGCAATTGTTGCACCCTGCGACTGATGTCCTGGGCGAACTTGACCACCCGCACCGGCTTGCCGTTGAGGTCGTAGACCGGGTTGTAAGTGGCCTCAAGCCAGATAGTCTGCCCGTTTTTGCTCAGGCGCTTGAACTGGCCCTGGAAAAACTTGCCTTGGCGCAGCTGGCGCCAGAACTCCGCGTAGTCGGGGCTGGCGGCGTAGTCTGCGTCGCAGAGTATGCGGTGATGCTTGCCGCGGATTTCGGCCAGCGTATAGCCAAAGGTATTGAGGAAGTTTTCGTTGGCGTCCTGGATATTGCCGTCCAGATCAAATTCGATCTGGGCCATGGAGCGGCTGATCGCCAGGCGGATGGCCTGATCGTTTTGCTCTCTATGCACTTGCTCGGAGATGTCGGACGCCACCTTGACCACGCCGCACACCTGGCCGTCGCTGGACAGTACCGGGGTGTAGCTGGCTTCCAGCCATATTTCCTCGCCGTTCTTCGCAAAGCGGCTGAAGCGGCCGTTGACTGGCTCGCCGCGCTTCAGCTTTTGCCAGAATTCGGCGTAGGCGGGGCTGGAAACATGGTGCTTGTCGCAGAAGATGCGGTGATGCTTGCCGATGATTTCTTCTCGCCGGTAGCCCATGGTGCGCAGGAAGTTTTCATTGGCGTTGGTGACGATGCCGTCGGGAGTGAATTGTATCATCGCCATGGAACGGTCGATGGCGGATAGCATGCCGCGCAGGCCGTCCAGTTGGCCAGTCAGCTCGTTGAGCCGCTCTTTGAGTTTTCCGGAAAATAAGGGCATGGCAGCCTCCATTGTCATTGCCATTCAGGAGTGCCATTGGAGCACGCCAAGCTCATTTTAAATTAATACATTCCACATGATTTGAAAGGAAAATTTACTTTTGAATGAATTTCTTATTACTGGGCGGCCTTGGCCGTAGGCACGGATTAATAGTGTATCCAGCTATGGCGTCAATAACATCTCGCCATTGATTGGCGGCGGATTTAAGACAAATGCAAAAGCCGGGCTTATCATGGGCGCGCAACCCTCCCGCCAACTCATGGAGCGCGTATGAGCGATTTATCCGCCTTTCCCATCACCCGAAAATGGCCTGCAAAATATCCGGATCGCATCCAGCTGTACTCGCTGACCACGCCCAACGGCGTCAAGGCGTCCATCATGCTGGAAGAGACCGGCCTGCCGTACGAGGCGCACCTGGTCAGCTTCGACAGCAACGATCAGCTATCGCCTGAATTCTTGTCGCTGAATCCCAATAACAAGATTCCCGCCATCCTTGATCCGGCCGGCCCGGGCGGCAAGCCGCTGGCCTTGTTCGAATCCGGGGCCATTCTGTTGTATCTGGCTGAGAAGAGCGGCCGGCTATTGCCGTCCGATCCCGCCGCGCGCTACGAGGCCATACAGTGGCTGATGTTCCAGATGGGCGGCATTGGCCCGATGTTTGGCCAGGTGGGCTTTTTCCACAAGTTCGCCGGCAAGGACTACGAAGACAAACGCCCGCGCGACCGCTATGCGAACGAGTCGCGCCGCCTGTTGGCGGTGCTGGATCAACGCTTGAGCGGCCGCCAGTGGGTGATGGGGGACGAGTACGGCATCGCCGACATCGCCATCTTCCCCTGGGTGCGCAACTTGATCGGTTTTTACGATGCCGGCGAGCTGGTGTCGATTGAGGACTTCCCGCAGGTGACGCGGGTGTTGGACGCCTTCCTGGCGCGGCCGGCGGTGCAACGCGGACTGACGATTCCGGCGAGATCGTAAACCGCTTGTTCCTGGCGGCCTTGCCCGCGCAAGCAAAAGCCCCCACAACGGGGGCTTTTCATTTGCTTAGAGCCTGTTCAAAGTCTCGCGAGCTAGGGCGAGACAAGGCGAAACGGCTGAGAAAGCGGAATGTACATACGGTACATGAGCATTTCGAAGATGGTTTCAACGCCGTATCGCGCGACGCGCAGCAGACCTTGAACAAGTTCTTAGTCCACCGGGTTGACCTCGCCCGGCAGGCTGGCGCGGGCGCGTATCACCTTGCCGGTGGCGCTGTTGCGCACGCGGATGATCTCGCCTTGGCGGCCGTTGCCCAGCGCCTCGCCGGCGGCGACCACCTCGATGCCGCTGTTGCGCGCCACGATGCGCACCTCCTCGCCGCGCTTGACCAGCAGGCTGGCTTCCAGCGCCTTGAGCCGCAGCGGCTGGCCTTGGCGCAGTGCGGTGCGGTTGCTCAGGCCTTCCACCTTGGTCTTGGCGCCCACCATGTCGGCCGGGTCCAGCACTGGTCGTTCCTGCCATTCTATGTCCCCGGCGTCCAGCAGGCTGCGCGCCGGGATGTCGCGCGCCGCCACCGCTACGCGGGCGCTGATTTCGGCGCGGACGATGAATTCAGCGTCCCAGCCGGCGGCGTCGCAGCTTGCCTGCAAGCGCATGCGGCTGGGCGCGCGTTCATCCAGCGCGGCGACGCGCACCGGTTCGGGGCAGGGCGGGGCGTTGAAGCCGCGCGGCGGCAGCGCTTTGACGTTGACGCGGGCCGCCGCCAGACCGGCTTTTTCCAGTTTTTGCAGCAGCAAAGAACGCGCGGTCTGTTCCACCGCGGCGGCGGCCGGGTAGGGGGTCGCCAGCGCCGGAACGCTGGTCAGAATGAGCAGCGCAGCCAATAGCGGCGCGGCTTGATGCCGAGGGGGTGTGAAAATTCCCATTAAAGATGACTTGGTAATTATCCCGTATACGCGAGAGGGTGCGGTTATTAGTATCGCTTTTCAATCGACCGGCCATTTAATGTGAATTAGATAGCCGATGTTTAAACATGGTAGAGAACCGCATGGGTCTAGGCAATGGGTTTGCACCTTGATAAAGCATTGAGCGTCCACCCTGCTGCCTTGCAGTTGAGGGCGGAGCGCACCCGTATTCTGGCTTCCAACATCGCCAACGAGAACACGCCCGGCTATCAGGCGCGAGACATCGACTTCAAAACAGCCTTGGCCGCTTCGGCGGACGACACGGCGTTTCCGCTGGATTCGCCGTCCGGCGAATTGCAATACCGGCTGCCCAACCACCCGGCGCGCGACGGCAACACTGTGGAGCTGGGCGTGGAGCAGGCCGAGTTCGCGCAGAACGTTTCCGAATTCCAGACCAGCCTCGCCTTCCTGAACATGAAGTTCCGCGGGCTGGCCAAAGTGATAGCAGGTCAGTAAGCCATGTCCTTTCGCGATATTTCCCGCATTGCCGGCTCCGCCATGACGGCGCAGACGGTGCGTCTCAACACCGTGGCCAGCAATCTGGCCAACGCCGACACCGCCGCCGGCAGCGAACAGGCGGCCTACCGCTCCCGCAAGCCGGTGTTCGCCACCCAATACCGGGGCGGCGACGGCTTCGACGGCTGGCGCGGCGCCAGCGTGGGCGTGTTGGACGTGGTGCAGAACCAGGAGCCGGTGCGCAAGGCGCACGAGCCGGGCAACCCGCTGGCCGACGCCGACGGCAATGTTTTCTATTCCAATGTGAACGCGGTGGAGGAGATGACCGACATGCTGTCGGCCTCGCGCGCGTTCCAGACCAATGTGGAAGTGCTGGCCCGGGTCAAGGGCATGCAGCAGGACCTGCTGAAACTGGGAGACAACGCATGAGCGTGAACGCCGCGCAAAACGGGCAGCAGAGCCCGTCCGCCGCCTCCAACGGCGCCAATCCGGCGGTGGCCCCGGCCGCCGGACAAAACCCCGGCATGGACGATATGTTCATGAAGCTGCTGCTGGCTCAGATTCAGAACCAGAACCCGCTGGACCCCACCGACGCCTCGCAGTTCGTCAGCCAGCTGGCGCAGATGAGCCAGATGAAGAGCTCCGCCGACATGCTCAAGCAGTTGCAGGGCAACGCTTTGATGCTGCGCGAGCTGCAGGGCGTATCGCTGGGTTCGCAAGTGGGACGCCAAGTGCTGGTGCAGGCCGACCAGGCGCACCTGAGCGGCAAGGACGCCTTGTCCGGCCGCGTGACCCTGTCCGGCGAAGAGCAGCAGGTGTCGCTGGTGCTGACCGACGCCGGCGGCAAGGAGACCGTGATTGAGCTGGGCAAGCGCCCGGCCGGCGAGTTCGATTTCAACGTGGACCCGAGCAAACACGGCCTGGTGGAAGGCGATTACAAGCTGGAAGTGCGCACCGCGTCCAAATCCAAGGCCGGGCTGGAAATGCAGGCCACCGTATCCGGCGTGCGCCTGCCCATCAACGGCGGCGAGCCTACACTGACGCTGGCCGGCCTGGGCGAATTCCCCGCTTCCGCCATTACCCGCCTGCTGGGCAAGACCCAGGCCTGAAGCGCCGATTCAAAATACCTACGAACTTTGGAGCGACCATGAGTTTCGACATTGCTTTGTCCGGCATCAACGCCGTCAACAACCAACTGGGCAATATCAGTAACAACATCGCCAACACCGGCACCTACGGCTTCAAGTCCAGCCGCACCAGTTTTTCCGCGGCCTACGCCGGCGCGCAGCCGATGGGGGTGGAAGTGGTCGGCCACAGTCAGAACATGGCGCGCAACGGCAATACCGTGCGCACCGGTCGTCCGCTGGACGCCGCCATCGACGGCCGCGGCTTCTTCGTCAGCCGCGATCTAAACGGCGGCATGGCCTATTCGCGCGTCGGCATCTTCAATGCGGACAAGGACGGCTATCTGGTGGACGGCTTCAACCGCCGCGTGCAAGGCTATGGCAAGGCGGACGGCAATGCGCTGGGCGCCTTCGGCGACATCAAGATCCCCAACGGCAACATCCCGGCCAAGGCCAGCGACAAGCTGCAATACGTCGGCAATATGTCGGCGGGTTGGAGTGTGCAGACCGTGCCGTTCGACAAGGCGCAGAACACCTTCAACAGTTCGGCGGTGTCCACCGTTTACGATTCCCTGGGCAATAAGCTCAACCTGACCCAGTACTTCTGCAAGACCGGTCCCAGCACCGTCACCGTGCACTACACGCTGGACGGCGTCGACCTGCCCACTACCGCCACCCTGAATTTCGACACCGACGGCAAGTTGACCAGCCCCACCGCGCCGGTGGCGCTGAACCTGGGCACTCCTGCCGGCGCGTCCCCGCTGGCGGTGAAACTGGATTACACCGGCACCACTCAGTTCGCCGGCGAAAGCAGCCAGACCCTGAACGCCAGCAACGGCTACGCGTCCGGCTCGATGACCGGCACCAGCCTGAACGACAACGGCGACGTGGTGGCGGCTTACAGCAACGGCCAAAAGCAGGTGGTGGGCACCTTGGCCATCGCCAACTTCCCTAACGAATCCGCGCTGCAAGCCACCTCGCAGACCAGCTGGGTGGAAACCGCCGGCTCCGGCACCGCGGTGTACTCGCGCCCGGGCGCGGGCCTGTCCGGCAATCTGCTGGCCTTCACCCTGGAACAGTCCAATGTGGACATGACCTCCGAACTGGTGGACCTGATGACCGCGCAGCGTAATTACCAGGCCAACACCAAGGTGATTTCCACCGAGAACCAGACCATCCAGGCGCTGATGCAGGCGGTCTAAGGCGGGGCAAGGATAAATGGACGCACTGATCTACACCGCGATGAGCGGCGCTGACCGCATGCTCAAGGCGCAGCAGATTCACGCCAACAACATCGCCAACGCCGAAACCGGCGGCTTTCGCGCCGACATCGGTGTCAGCACCAGTCAGACCGTGCCCGGCTACGGCTACGACGCCCGTCACCTGAGCCAGAACGGCGCCAATGCGGTGGACGTGCGCAGCGGCGCGGTGGTGGAAACCGGCCGCGACCTGGACGTGGCGGTGAAGGGCGAGGGCTTTTTCGCGGTGCAGGGGCCGGACGGCAACGAGGCCTATACCCGGGCCGGCGCCATGGTGGCGGACGTGGACGGCAAGCTGAGCGTCAACGGCCATCCGGTGCTGGGCGACGGCGGCCAGATCACCTTGCCGCCGGACTACGTCAAGCTGCACATCGGCAGCGACGGCGTGATCTCGGTGCTGGCCGCCGGCGAAAGCGAAATGCAGCCGATAGACAAGCTCAAGCTGGTCAAGCCGCTGCCGCAGGACATCGCCAAGGACGCCAACGGCCTGGTGATCAGCCGTCAGGGCGGGGTGCTGGCCGCCGACGACACCGTCAAGGTGCAGGGCGAGCATCTGGAGCGCAGCAATGTGTCGGCGGTGGAGGAAATGGTGGCCACCATGACGCTGAACCGCAACTTTGAAATGCAGATGCGCTTGTTCAACTCCGCCAGCGACATGGTGGAGGCGGGCAACCGCCTGGTGCGCGCCTGATCCGGCCTTCCAATAACAGCGCCGCGGCCAAGGCCGACGGCGCAAACCATCGGGGAATCGAAACATGAATCCAGCAATGTGGGTGAGCAAGACCGGCATCCAGGCGCAGGACGCGCGCCTGACCGCCATCGCCAACAACCTCGCCAACGTCAACACCGTCGGCTTCAAGCGCGACCGCATGGTGTTCGAAGACCTGTTCTACCAAGTGGACCGCCAACCGGGCGGCAAGACCGACCAGGACAACACCGCGCCCTTGGGCGTGCAGCTGGGCAACGGCACCCGCTTGGTGGGCACCCAGAAAGTGTTCACCTCGGGCACGCTGACCACCACCAATCAGTCCTTGGATCTGGCCATTGTCGGCCAGGGCTTTTTGCAAGTGAAAATGAGCAACGGCGAAACCGGCTACACCCGTGCCGGCCAGCTGCAGCGCAACGACCAGGGCGCCATCGTCACCCCGCAGGGCCTGCCGCTGGAACCGTCGATCACCATCCCGGGCGACGCGTCCTCGGTGACCATCAGCGAAACCGGCACCGTCAGCTATACCCGCGGCAGCGGCAGCACGCTGGAAACCGCGGGTCAGATTGAACTGGCCAGCTTCGTCAACCCGGCCGGCCTGCTGGCGCTGGGCGACAATCTGTTCCAGAAAACCGCCGCCAGCGGCGATGCCACCACCGACGCGCCGGGCTCCGGCTCCTTGGGCAAGCTCAAGCAGGGCGCGTTGGAGGGCTCCAACGTCCAGGTGGTGGAAGAGATGGTGGACATGATCGCCGCGCAGCGCACCTATGAGATGAACACCAAGGTGTTGAGCGCCGCCGACAATATGATGCAGTACCTGGCGCAGTCGGCCCGATGAAGCTGATGGCCCTGATGCTGTCGGCGCTGCTGCTGGCCGGCTGCGCGCAGCCGATTCCGCCGCAGACCACGCAGGAATTCGCCTTGCCGGAATTGCTGCAGCAGCCGCAGCGCGGCAAGGGCGGTGGCGTGTTCACCGTCGCCGGCGCGCAATCGCTGACTTCGGACAGCCGCGCCTTCCGTCCCGGCGACGTGCTGACCGTGGTGCTGGAAGAAACTACTCAGGCCAGCAAGAAGGCCGGCACCAGCTTCGGCAAGAAATCCGGCGCCAATATCGCGCCGTCCCTGCTGGGCAACACCACCTTCCGCGCGCAAGTGGGCGTGGACGCGGGCCGGGACTTCAATGGCTCGTCCACCTCCACCCAGCAGAATATGCTGTCCGGCGCGCTAACCGTAGTCGTGCACAAAGTGTTGGGCAACGGCTTGCTGGAAGTGAAGGGCGAAAAACAGCTGGTGCTGAACCAGGGCGAGGAATTCCTGCGTCTGGCCGGCTATGTGCGGGTGGAGGACATCGACACCGACAACCGCGTGTCCTCGCTGCGCATCGCCAACGCCCGCATCGGCTATTCCGGCCGCGGGGCCTTGTCGGACGCCAACGAACCCGGCTGGCTGATGAAGTTCTTCGCCAGCCCGCTGATGCCGTTCTGAGCGGCGGGGCGGCGAGGAGTCCGGACGGGACAACAGGCGGGCGCTAATAGGTGTCCGCCGTTCGCGTATGCGGCTCATTGGGGCGAGCATGCGCAATCACAGAATCATTCAGGGCGGATCATGCACGGTTTTATCAAGCAAATGACGGGATGGGCGCTGCTGCTGGCGGCGGCGCTGGCGACGGCGCAGCCCTTGCGCAATCTGGTGACGGTGGAGGGCATCCGCGAAAACCAGTTGATCGGCTACGGCATCGTGGTGGGCCTGGACGGCACCGGCGACAACTCCCAGGTCAAATTTTCCGGCCAATCCGTGGCCAATATGCTTAAGCAGTTCGGCCTGAAAATGCCGGAGCGCACCGACACCAAAGTCAAGAACGTGGCGGCGGTGATGGTGAGCGCCAGCCTGCCGCCGGGCTATGGGCGCGGCCAAACCATAGACGTGACCGTGTCCTCGCTGGGCGACGCGAAGAGTCTGCGCGGCGGCACCTTGCTGCTGACCCAGCTGAAGGCGGCCAACGGCGAAATCTACGCCTTGGCTCAGGGCAATGTGGTGGTGGGCGGCGTGTCCGCCCAGGGCAAGAGCGGTTCCAGCGTCACCGTCAACACGCCCACCTCCGGCCGCGTGCCCAACGGCGCGTCCATCGAACGTGAAATCCCCAGCGATTTCGAAGAGGGCGACAGCGTGCGGCTTAGCTTGCGCCGGCCCAATTTCGAAACCGCCACCAATATCGTCAAGGCCATCAACGCCAGCTTCGGTCGCGTGGCCAGTACCCGCAACGCCACCACCATCCAGGTGCGCGCGCCGCTGGATCCCACCGAGCGCGTCGCCTTCGTCGCGCGCTTGGAAAAGGTCAATGTCGGCGTGGGCAGCGAAGTGCCGCGCGTGGTGTTCAACTCGCGTACCGGCACTGTGGTGATCAGCCAGGGCGTCACCGTGCGCCCGGCGGCGGTGTCGCACGGCAGCTTGCGGGTGGTGATCTCGGAAAACCCCAGCGTCAGCCAGCCCGGCCCGTTCAGCAACGGCCAGACCACTACCGTGCCCAATTCCACCGTCAACGTGGACCAGGGCTCCGGTCGCATGTTCAAGTGGCCTGCCGGCGCCAGCCTGCGCGCCATCATCGACACCGTGAACAGCACCGGCGCCACGCCGGACGACATCATGGCGATACTGCAAGCGCTGGATCAGGCCGGCGCGATCGACGGCGAACTGGTGGTGATCTGATGGAAAGCAAAAACATACAAGCCGCGCTGGCGATGCCGGCCGACGCCAAGGACGAGCCGGCGGTGCAGCCGGCCTCGCCGGAATACCGCGGCAAGGCCGGCGCCGCGGCAGAGCAGTTCGAGGCCCAATTTGTCCGCGAGATGTTCAAGCAGATCCGCAAAACCACGCGCGAGATCGCCGGCGAAGACAGCATCTTCGCCAATTCCATCAACGGCGACATGATGGATTTCGCCGACGGCGCGGTGGCGGACCAACTGGCCAAGCAGCGGGTGTTCGGCGTGGCCAACGCCATCCTGCGCCAGCTGCTGCCGGAAGAGGGTGGCAATATTCACCTTAAGAACGGCGGCGCGCCGGTCGCAAGCGATAAACAGACCCCCGGCCCGCTGCCGGACGCGCAGGGCCTGGCCGCTTTCGCGCCGCCGCTGCTGCCGCTGAATAAAAGGTAAGAACCGCCATGCGCATGATAGACAACGCGCTGACCGGCGCCGTCGCCTCCCAGGCCGCGCTGAACGCCGTCAGCCAGAACATCGCCAACCAGATGACCCCCGGCTACTCGCGCCAGGGCGTGGTCTTGACCGCGCTGATGCCCGGCAGCGGCGACCCGTACAGCTCCGGTTCCGGCGTGGTGGTCAACGCAGTGCGCCGCTTCAACGACGACTTCAAAAACTTGCAGCTGTGGCAGGCGGCGTCCAGCCAGGGCGAACTGGTCGCGCAGAATCCCTACTTCGGCCAGTTGGAGCAAGTGATGGGGCGCGATGGCAGCAGCCTGTCCGCCGGCTTTGATCAGTTCTTCCAGGCGCTCAGCGCCGCCAGCCTGTCCGGCGACGCGATGCGCGATCCGGTGATCCGCAGCGCCGAAGCGTTGGCTCAGCGTTTCAACAACCTGGACAAAGTGTTCGGCTCGCAACTGGCCGCCATCGCCGAGCAACGTTCCGCCACGGTCACCCAGATCAACAGCTCGGTGTCCAATATCGCCGACCTCAACGCCAAGATCTCGGCCGGCAAGGCCATCGGCACCAATACCTCCGGCCTGGAAGACGAGCGCGACCGTCAGATCGATTCGCTGTCCGCTCTGGTGGAAGTGCGCGTGGTGTCGCAGCCGGACGGCAGCAAGAACGTCAGCCTCAAGACCGGCCTGCCGCTGGTGGCGGACACCCAGGCGGCCACGCTGAGCAATACCAGCCAGCCGGACGGCAGCCAGGTGCTGACGCTGAACTTCTCCAAGGACAAATACACCCTGGCCGGCGATGGCCTCGGCGGCCAGTTGGGCGGACTCAATCAATACGAAATCCAGACCGTGCGCCCGATGCGCGCGCAGGTGAAAACCCTGGCCAGCGAAGTGGCTCAGCGCATCAACGATCAGTTGGCGCTGGGCTACGACAGCAATGGCCAGCCGGGCAAGCCGCTATTCGTCTACGACGCCTCCGGCGTCAACGGCATTTTGAAAACCAGCGGCATCACCTCCGCCGAATTGGGCTTCTCCGGCGATCCGGCCAAGCCCGGCGACAATAGCAATCTGCTGGCGGTGATCGGACTGCAGCAGCAAAAGATCACCATGCCCGGCGTCGGCGCGGTCACCATAGGCGACGCCTACTCGCAAATGGTGGGCAAGCTGGCGGTTAGCAGCAAGCAGAACAAATCCGGTTTGGAAAGCGCCAAGGTGATCCGCGCCGAAGCGGAAAAGAGCTGGCACAACACAAGCGGCGTCAATCGCGACGAAGAAGCGATGGACCTGCTGGAGTTCCAGAAAATGTACCAGGCCAATATGAAGGTGATCAGCGTGGCGAACCAGCTGTTCGAAAGCACCTTGTCCATCTTGTAAGGAAGACAGCATGCGCGTTTCCAGCAATCAATACCTGTCCACCATGCAACTGGCGATGCAGACCAGCAACTCCGCGCTGGCCGAGCTGCTGCAACGCATGTCCAGCGGCGACCGGCTGCTGGCGCCGTCGGACGACCCCATCGCCAGCGTGCGCCTGTTGCGCTTGCAGCGCGAAGAAGCCGCGCTGGACCAGTACCAGCAAAACATCGGCGCGCTCAGTTCTGCGCTGTCCAAGAACGAATCCATATTGGATAGCATCAGCCTGGACATCCGCGACGCCAAGGACCTGCTGACCGCGGCCGCCAACAACCCGCCGGTGGACGATCTCAAGGCGATGGCGACGCCGCTGCGCAGTCTGCGCGAAAGCCTGTTCTACTCGGTCAACACCAAGGACGCCGAAGGCCGCTACATGTTCTCCGGCTCCAAGCCGGCGGTGGCCGCCCTCGCTTACGACGCCGCTCAGCCGGCGGGCAGCCGCTACAGCTTCACCGGCAACACCGACAAGCAGCAAGTGGTGGTGGGCGACGGCATTACCCAGGCTTCCAACGTCACCCTGGAAAACATGGCCGACATCCTCAATCAGCTGGACAAAACCATAGGCCGGCTGGAAGACCCGGCGTTGGACAATAAGGATCCGACCGTCGCCGCTGACATCCGCAGCGCGATGAACGCCAGCGATAAGGCTTTGGAAGGCATCTCCAGCAAGATCGCCCAACTGGGCGGCACGCAGAACATCATGAAAACGCTGGCCCTCAATCACGATAACGTCAGCCTTTCCAATAAGCAGACCATGACCAAGTTGGGCAGCCTGGACTACGCCGACGCCTTCATTCAAATGAACGGCTACACCATGGCGTTGCAAGCCAGCCAAAAAGCCTATGGCCGCGTTAGTCAGCTGTCCTTGTTTGACGTGATTTGATCGAGAGCGGCATGAACACCCCGATTTCCTCCGTCAACGTCAAACAAAGCGGTAAACGCTGGGGCAAGGACGCCGGCGCGGTCGCCGCCGCCAGCGTGATTGAGCGCGCGCCCGCGCCGCAGGCGCAACCGGCTGCGCAAGTGCGCGGCGCGCCGGCCTCGGGCTGGCGCTATAGCGCTCAACTCAACGAGCAACTGACCTCGGCTCAGCAAGCGCTGTCTTTTGTCGATGGTCTGATTGCTCAGTTGGAAGGCGTTAAATCCGGACTCAGCCGCGAACTGACTCAGCGCCAGTTGAATCAGGGCGATTTGCAGCGCCAGTTGGAGCAATTCAACGAACAGTGGCGCAAGCGCCAGACCGTTAGCGGCGGCAGCCTGGATGGACAGTTGCGTTTCCATCTGGCCGCCGACGCGCGCCAGAGCTTCACTGTTAAAGGTTTGGATCTGGCGGCCTTGTCCGGCGGCCAAGCGGAAACCCTGGTGTTCTCCACCGGGGAGTCCGGCGCAGCGCCGGCGTCGGTGCAAGTGGGCGGGGCGTCCGGCGAAGAAGATATCCTGCGTCGCTTCAATCGCGGTCTCGCCGCCAGCGGCGTGCGCGCTGAAATGAATGAAGACGGGCAGCTGGCGTTCAGCGTGCCGGAATCGCAATGGGGGGCGCTCAGCGAGCGCATGACCGTGCGCGGCGGCGGCATTCGTTTTCCCGGCGGCATTCCGCAGCGGCTTAAGCTGCAGCCCGAGGCCGAGGCTTTTCAGCCAGAGCGCTGGAAGGTAAACGATCACGCCCAAGTGCGCCAGGCTTTACAGAGCGTGGTGCGCTCCATCGGCCAACTGCAGCAAACCCGCGTGGCGATCAATAGCGCGATCGCGGAGGCGCAGCACTCCATCGAGCAGTTGTCGCATATGAATGAACAGAGCTGGGCCAGTCAGTTCGTTTCCGACTTCAGCGCCCGTCTGAATCAGCCGGAGGGATATCGCAACTTCTATGAGTTGGTGCCGGCCCTGATCGGCGTCAGCCGCTACCGGGTGGTGTCCCTGTTGTCGCTGAGCTAGAAACGGTTCCAGCGGCCAACATTGGAATGGCCTCCAGGGCTTCGATAGCCTTCGGCTTTATTGACGCCAGCCCGCGATCTTCACACAATCAGCCATTCCCACCTCAAGGACGGGCTGGCCATTCATGACTTCCCCCGGTAACAAGCCGGCTCGGCGCGTAGAAGTAGGGGGCCGCAGCGTCTATCTTCACAGCGTGCCCCGTCACTCGCTGCAAGACCTCTACCATTTCTGCATGATCATCAGCTGGCCGCGCTTCTATCTTTTCATCGCCGCCGCTTTCATCGCGCTGAATCTCTTGTTCGCCGGGCTCTACCAGGCGCAGGCCGGCGGCATCGCTAATCAATATCCGTCGGGATTCCTCGGCGCCTTCTTCTTCAGTGTCGAAACCCTGGCCACCGTCGGCTACGGCGATATGCATCCGCAAAGCCTGTACGCCCACTGGGTCTCTATGCTGGAAATCTTCATCGGCATGATGAGCATCGCGCTGATCACCGGCGTCACCTTCGCCCGTTTTTCGCGGCCCAGGGCGCGCATCGTGTTTACCCATAGCCCGGTGGTGCGAATCCTGAATGGCGAACCGGCCCTGATGCTGCGCGCCGCCAACGCCAGAAACAATGTGATCATCGACGCCAGTGCCCGGCTGCGGCTGCTGCAGGATGAAGTCAGCGTCGAGGGCGTGAGCTTCCGCAAACTGCACGACCTAGCGCTGGTGCGTGAACAGCATCCGATGTTCGTATTGGGCTGGACTCTGGTGCACAAGCTTGACGAGGCTAGCCCCTTATATGGGAGAGACGCCGAGTCGTTGGCGGCTGCGCGCGCGCAGCTGATTCTGTCCATCAACGGGATCGACGAAACCACCGTGCAACCAATGGTGGCGCGTCATACCTTTTCGCATCAGGACATCCGCTGGAACCATGCTTTCGCCGACCTGATCTATACCGACGCCGAAGAAAACGACCATGTCGACTACCAGAAACTGCAGGAAGTGAGGCCGCTGCCGCCGGATTCCAGCCGGTCTGGCGTAGGCTGAGCGCTTGCAGTTATTGGCAGTGTTATTGAGATTCAATGGCTTAGCCGAAAGCGGTGGTTTTTTGTGTCGAAAGGTGTTGACGGGTTAGGGGTCGTGACGTATAGTTCGCCTCCTCAGCAGACAACGCAGCGGCGGAAACGAAACGCAGCGATCTGCACCGCTCTTTAACAAAACGAATAACCGATAGGTGTAAGTG